>NZ_AP026830.1:1824111-2128129 GCF_026000775.1 Vulcanisaeta souniana JCM 11219
ACCTGGGCTGCCTTTATCAACGGCTTATGTGCAATTACCGCGGCACCTAGAGCCGTGCCGAGCGCAAGTGCGGCGCTCATCCCATAACCAACACCTAGTTGTACGGGTGATGAGTAATTAACCTCGGCATTAACACCTAGCTTCCTGAACGTTAAATCTATGTGGTCGATGTCGTACTTAATGGGACCGGCCGCTGGCATAATCGTAAGCCTCACCCCAGGCCTAATGACAATGCCGCAGCCCAGCGAGCCCGTACTAATTGGGTCGTTTCCATAAATCGGCAGCCAGATGCTCGTAACATGGAGTGGTACGTCGAGTATTATCATGGTCACTGGCATGCTTAAAAGCATGTATTTAAGCACATTATGGGTGTCACCCTTGAGGTTAAGTAGGGAGTCACTCCTTGGCGAGTTTAGAAGAATGAGGAGTTTAGATAAATACGTTGATGCTGTTAGGGCTATTATAAATGATGTTAGGACCAGGGGTGATGAGGCCGTGATTGCATATACCGAGAGGTTCGATAGTGTTACGCTCACTAAGATAGAGGTTGATGTTGACGAATTAAGGGAACTTGCATCAAGGGTTAATAAGGACGTTGCGCAGGCCATAGACGAGGCCTATAAGTCCGTGGAAGGCTTCAACCGTAAGTTAATGCCCAGTGATTTCGAGGAAGAGTACTGTGGGTTGATTAGGGGTGTTAAGTGGGTGCCCATTGATAGGGTTGGGATTTACGTGCCCAGGGATTACTTCTCGACTCTCATAATGACGGGTGTCATAGCCAGGGTTGCCGGCGTTGGCGAGTTGGTAATAACTACACCGCCGAATAAGGACGGTAGTATAAGCCCAGAGATAGCCTATGTGTCGCTCAAGCTTAATGCCAGGGTGTTCAGGGTGGGTGGTCCGCAGGCCATTGCAGCCATGGCCTTTGGGACCGCCTCAATACCCAGAGTTGATAAGATAGTTGGTCCAGGCAATACCTACGTGCAAGCCGCTAAGTACCTAGTTTCCCAGTACGTGGGTATTGACGGTATTGAGGGGCCGACGGAGCTCGTGGTCTGCGCAGACCCAGCAATAGATCCAGGTATTGTTGCCCTGGACATTATGGCCCAGCTTGAGCATAACTCAGCAATTGCCGTATTGATTACTTGGGATGAGAGATACCTAGGCATCATTGAGGCAAGGCTAGGTAACCTGAATTATGTATCAACTCTCGTCAATGGACCCAGGGACTGCGTGTACATAGTCAATGAACTGGCGCCTGAACATGTAACATTGTGGGGCCTAGATAACTTAATCAGTGATGTTAGGAACGCAGGCGCCGTGTCAGTATCAACGCCCTCCGCAATGATCGACTACGTGGCTGGGCCAAGCCATGTATTACCCACGGAATCCTCAGCCAGGTGGAGAGGCGCCCTCTCAGTTTACGACTTCATAAAACCCATAACCTACGTCAAGGCCCTGAGTAAGGACCTTGCCGCCGAACTTGCAAAGCATGGCGCCACATTGGCTATACATGAGGGATTTAATAACCATGCCAAGTCAATAACCGAGTGGTTATTTACGGACAAACCCAATAAAGTGGCGTAGTACCTCCAATCCCTGTCTCTTGCCGCTTTTTTCTGGGTGGAATTGAACACCAAATGTCATCGACCTTTTATCGCATAGTACACTCAATATATTACCATCTCCATAACGTGTAATTCCAGAGTACGGCAGATCATTACCCGGGTTGATCACTGCATAACTATGCATGAAGTAGAAATACCCATTACCATCAAGTATCTCACAGGGCCTCACAGACCTAACCAGGTCCCAACCAATGTGCGGCACCCTAGGCCCTCCGAGCCTACTTACCCGACCTAAATACCATGACAAGCCACTTAGCGAGCCCTCATCACTGCCCTCAAACATTACCTGGAGCCCAAGGCATATGCCGAGCATGGGCACTGAACCCCTAACCTTAGATAAGTCATCCCTAAATCTGCCAAGTCTCGACATGGCTGCATCAAATGAACCAACTCCAGGTAGAACTACGGCGTCCACGCTCATTAATTCGCTGGGCTCATTAATAATTATGGGCTCAGAATCAACCCTTCTGAACGCATTAATTAGGCTTCCCAGGTTACCCACGTTATAGTTTATTATGCCGACCTTAACCATGGGCACCAACCCTGGCCGTATGCCTATTGACTAATTCCTCGCATATGTCATCGAATTTAATTCCCATGAACCTAAGGAGTACGAGTAAGTGGTACATTAAATCCGCTGTCTCCCTAACGACCCAACCCCTATCGTCCCTCATGGCAGCCACCACCACCTCCACAGCCTCCTCACCAACCTTCTTACTAATCAAGTCCACACCACCATTTACGAGCATACGGGTATAACTGCGAGAGTCCCCATGTTCAATCCTTTCGTCAATTATCCGCTGAAGCTCATCCAGAAATTGACAAACCATCACTATCCATTACTATATATGTTTTATATATTTTATTCATTGCTGAAACCTCGCCTTAAAAGTCGGGGTTACGCAGGACCTTAGCCTAGAATGCTCGGCCAACTTGCCATTTGAATTTATGACCATTAAACTATACCATGTTTCACGAGTTTACATCAATCACTAGAATGTAGCCGCTTGGTGCAATTGGCTCTGTCTCATGCTTGAGGGTTATGGCAATACATAAGTATTTACCATTAACCTAAGCCCTGGCCAATTTGGACCTACCGCCCTCACTAAGCCCCTCCCTAATGTACCTGACCTCAACGTCAGTGAGGTTGATAATTAATACCCTACGCTAATAATACCTCTCACTCTTAAGACATTTCCAGTTAAATCGATGAAGATATTCCCACTCCCACTAGGTTCGTTGGCAAGCCTAATACCAATGCTGAAAACCACATGGCCCTACCCAGTGCTGGTGCAGGTTATAACCCCACCGGCAGGGAGCCACAACCCGAAGTGATTAAGGATGTCCCTAGGGTAGGGCACTACCAACAGTAGGATGACTAGGACCGTTGGGTGCAGGAAACGGGACGCAATTACACATCTATAAGAAAAACTAAATAATCAGAGTGCCTCGGTAAGGATAATGATTAACTTGCCGGGCAATGTTAAAGTATTAAGATTAAGTGAGGAGGACGCTAGGAAAATCGCCGATTCCCTGTGGTATAGGCATGCGGATAATACTGTGATAGCCGTTGCCCAGGATCACGATACAAAGGACGTACTGATGGTGGCAAGTATGAATAGAGATGCCGTAATTAAGACATTAACCACTGGCATGGTACACTACTGGTCATTGAGCAGAAGGACGCTTTGGTTAAAGGGTGAGACCAGCGGTCATTACCAATATCTAATAAACTTTAGGGTTGACTGTGACGGGGATGCCATACTCCTACTCGTGTATCAAGTCGGTAATGCATGCCACCTGGGCACTCGCTCATGCTTCGACTTAGGTGACATAACCAACCTACGCCTACGGTATAAGGAAACTGAGGGTTCCTCAATAGAATTCAATGACGGTTAAGCTAACCTACGTAACCCCTTAGCAGTAACGCTCTAATATCCCTAAGAAACCATGTTAAGTCTCCGTAGGCATTCCTTTCAAAGACCACAATGACGGTTAATAATACCATGGCTAATCTGCGTCATAAGCCATATATAAAATACTACGAGTAACATGAAACAACTACCAATCCGCTAGTTTCTTCATATTGGCAACAATGCGCGATATTGCGTATTACACTCCCGTGATTAATGCATGCAATTACTGCATTAGGCATCATGATGTATGAACAGTGCATCATCGTGGCTCCATGAAGAATTATGTTTAAATTAACTAAATACTAACAATTATTATATTATAAGGATCTAAACCAGTGGGCTCATGGGCATGGACTTCACCATTGTACATGGAGATTTTTACGCATCCTTAGCCGGCAGCAACAAACTACATCCTTACCTTAATACCCGCCTCCATCAGGTATGCCTTGAGTCCCTGGATGTTTATCACCCCCATGTGAAAGACACTCGCAGCAAGGGCAGCGTCTGCATACATTAGGACCTCCACAAAGTGCTTAACCCCACCAGCGCCGCCGCTAGCAATGACTGGTATGTTGACCACCTTGGAGACCACTCTGTAGAGTTCCACGTCGTAGCCAGCCCTGGTACCGTCGGCATCAATGCTCGTTATCAGTAATTCACCGGCGCCAAGGTCCTCAGCGCTCTTTGCCCACTCAATACCATCAAGTCCAGTCTCCCTCTTACCGCCCTCCACATAGACCCTCCATGTATTGCCCTGTTTCTTAACATCAATTGCAACAACCACTGATTGGGCACCGTACTCCCTGGAGAGCATTGTTATTAATCCAGGGTTTTTAACGGCCGCCGTGTTAATACTAACCTTATCAGCGCCGGCCTTAAAGGCAGCGTCGGCATCCTCGAGGTTCCTGATGCCACCACCAACACCCAGCGGTATATTCAGTGCACTGGCTACGTTGCTGACGGTCTTTAGGAATGTCTTCCTGCCCTCAATGGTAGCCGTTATATCGAGTAGGAAGATCTCATCAGCACCCTCCTCTTCATACCTGGCCGCCAACTCCACTGGGTCACCCATTATCCTGAGGCCCTCAAAATTAACGCCCTTAACTACGACGTTGGCGTCGACGTCTAGGCAGGGTATGATCCTCCTGACAATGCCTAAGGGTCTCATTGCATGGTCCCCTTGAGGCTCCTCGCTGCCTTATCACCCACATACTCCATGGCCTGTGCCATTGATAGACCAAGGGACTTGAACAATGCCTCGGCCATGTGGTGATCATTCTCGCCCCACCTTATCTCTGCATGTATTGTGGCCCTAACATGAGTAGCCAGTGTCCTAATTATGTGTGGCACCATCTGTGTTGTTAAATCGCCAATCCTCTCTCCAACGAATGAACCCCTAAACACCCAATAAACTCTGCCGCCCAGGTCTATTGCTGTGGCAGCCAATGCGTCGTCCATAGGCACCATAGACCAACCAAACCTCCTGATACCAACCCTATCACCCAATGCCCTGTCTAATGCCATACCCAAGGTGATGAATACGTCCTCAACCACGTGATGATCATCAAATCCCCTAAGGTCCTCAGCCATAACCTCACCTGATGAACCCATGTAGAACATGAACGTCTCAACCATGTGATTGAGGAATTTGATTGGTGTAACCACCTTAATATCGCCAGGACCTAGGCTCAGGTTAACATATACACTGGTCTCCTTCGTCTCACGCTTAACCTCAGCCCGCCTAACCTCAGTACTACCAGTCACAACGCACACCCTTTACGTACAATGCATAGCCAATTATCACACCGTCAAACCCAAAATTCCGTAACCGCTCAATATCATTGCAGCTGGAAACTCCACCAGCATAGAACAACAGATCGGCCTCGCCCCTAAGTAAGTCCACATGCCTTGGATTGAGCATGAGTCCCCGTCCCGTGCCCTCCACATTAATTGCCGTATATATCATCACATGAACCCTGGGCAATGAATTAATTACTGATTCAAGTTCACCCACGGGCCTTGACCAACCCCTACTCATTACCCTGTCATCCTTGACGTCAATAGAGACGGCCACTGATTCATAACCTAACTCATTAATGAAATCCTTGACTACACTTGGTTTCTCAACAGCCGTTGTACCGAGAACCACCCTTTCACAAAACCTAAGTATCTCCTTTCCGGTCTCTGGAGTCCTGATCCCGCCACCAACCTCGCATCTTCTCTTGAATTCCTCACTGATCCTACCTATGGAACTAATATTAACGGGTTTACCAAGTTCAGCACCGTCCAGATCCACAATATGGACCCAACTAAAGTCCCTGACTAATTTAATGGCATCATCAATACTAAGCCTCACCAACTCAGTACCCCTCACTCCCATAACCCTCTTAACGGCATAGCCGCCACTAATGTCGATTGATGGGATCACAATCACTATGTAATCACCTTCTCAATGCTCATGACGAGTATGTCCTTGGCACCAGCGTTCCTCAATCTAACCAGAAGGCTGGGTAATTCATTCTCAGGAACTACTGAAATAACCTCCTTAAATGGCTTATTGGCTATGTCAGCAACGGTGGGTCCCTCCATGGAGGGTAGTACGGAAAGCACACTGGCCAGTTTCTCAGTGGGTACATTCATTAATATGAGCTTCCTGTTAGTTGAGGACTTAACACCATGAAGAAGAACCAGGAATCTCTCCATCACGTCATTGCAACCATTACGCCTAGAGCCATTGGCTATGAGGGCTGCCTCGGTCTCCATAATTACACCAATGGGTTTAAGCCCATGAAGGCGCAGCGTGGTTCCCGTTGACATGACGTCAACAATAGCGTCAGCAACACCCAGGGAAGGCATTATTTCAGCACTACCCGAAATCTTAACGATCTTAACCTTCTTACTAAGGCCCTCAAAGTAATTCCTGGCAAGGTTAACATACTTAGTAGCGATCCTCATGCCGTCTCTAATACCGTTAACATCATTAATACTTGATGATGATGGGACAGCGATCACGATCCTACCACCACCAAAACCAAGTCTCTCAACCACCTCAATTTTTGACTGGCTTTCAACAACATAATCAAGACCCGTTATACCCATGACAGCCGCACCAGACTCAACTATATACGGTATATCCTCAGGCCTAACCCTAATGATATTAAGCCCAGGCCAGTTAGTCGGCAGCATCAATGCCCTTTCATCATAGAACTGAGCCTTGATCCCCACCTCCTCCAACAACTTTAGTGTTGGTTGTACCAAACGGCCCTTTGATGGGATCGCCATTATGCATGTTCCAGGAGCATCAAACAACATGTATCTAGGAGATATATAAGTATTACCTATATTTATAGATGATAATTACAGACCACGATGCTTCACAATATTCTCCAGAGTGGAAATAAACATCTCGGCAACGTTCATCGGTGGCACAGTAACCCTAAGGCAATCCTCACAGAGAACTTTACCACTCAAGTTCCTAACCACAAAACCCCTCCTAAGCAACTCCTCATGCACACCATTAGCCTTTTCCTGACTACCGACGTGAAATGTTATGAAGTTCGTCACTGATGGAATTGGGTTAAGACCCAAGTCGTCCAGCGACTTAGTCATGATATCCCTAACACTCACCATATTATCAATCCCCCTCTCAACATAATCCCTTAATTCTAACGCCCGTAGAACCAAGACCATTGATGTGTATGGAATATTATGCGGCAGTGAGAGTCTCTTAAGGCCATCAATGACCGTGTCAGAGGCCACCACATAACCAACCCTGAGTCCCGCAAGACCCCATGCCTTAGAGAACGTCCTGATAACAGCGATGTTCTCATAATCCCTGGTTAAGTCAATCACACTGAACCTGGCGAATTCCGCATAAGCCTCATCAATCACAATAAGGGAATCAACATGCGAAACCAAGTACTCAATATCCTCCCTGCTAAATAAATTACCCGTGGGATTATTTGGATCGCATAGATAAATGATGTCATGAGAACCACCAAGCCTTATCAATTCCTCTAGGTTAAGTTCATAAGTACCATCCCTAAGCAGTACCTGATTTGCCGTCAAACCCATTGACTCGGCTAATATCCTTGGCATGGAGTACGTTGGTTCAACAATTAAGATTTTCCTAAGGCCATGTAACGCGAATTGAATGAGGAGCCTTAGGCCCTCATCGCCGCCGGCAACGGTAAATACATTACCGGCATCAACATTGAGGTACCTAGCCAATGCCTCATTGAATGTGGGATTAAGGGGCTCTGTGTAGTACCTAATCAATTCAGGATCGAGAGCCGCACTTAGTAATTTCTCATAGTACTGGCGGGGCAGGAACAAGTTTTCATTAAAGTGAAGCCTATATACTTTATAGCCTACATTCGGTTCCTCATAGAAGCTGAGAGATAGCACGCTCTTCCAGGGCACTGGATTTCCCTTAGTAACAGGCATTTAAGCATTATATAGTTTACTTATTCCGGGTAGGTACATTGACGTTATTAAAGGATCATTAAGGACGCCAACCCTTTGATTTTAATTCTCTTTCAATTACTCCTCAACAAATCCAGTAATTATATAGAGAAAAGTATTATAACTATTTTCAATTAACAATTGCACAGAAATGATCGAAAAAACAATCAACAATCTACCATATAGGGCAAGGATATACATAAACAACCAAGTCCTACTACCGGCAAATCTGGTAAAGGCCTTGAACCTAGAGTGGGTAAGGTACGCAAACATAGTGATCAGTCATAGGGACGCAGTAATAGAACTAGAGAAGGTGCTCCTACTCAGGACGAAGCGTACGGCAAGTAGGCAATTCACAATACCCAAGGAGATCAGGGAAAAATACGGCATAATGCCGTTGGATGAAATAGAAATAATCTCAATAGAACCAATAAAGGCAAGAAAAAGCAAACCATAGACTAAACCCGAACTAAGTAAAATGATCAATCACCATTAAAATCAATTACCTACATGTGAACTCAATGCCAGGTATATGGTTAGTAATATCACTACGAATCTAAGTACATTAAGAATATACTAAGAAAAAGCAATAAACTCAGAAAAATATACCAGAACAAACAACTACCAAAGAAGGTGGGTGGGGCCACGGAAACAGAGAAAACAATAGAGAAAATAGCAATCGAGAAACTAAGGAGAAAATTCCCAAACAAGGCCAACTCATGGATAAGAAGAGCCATAACAAGATTTAGGGAAAACACCATCAGGCAATTAAACGAGAATACCTGGATCGTGGATGGCGATCCGAAATTAGGCGATAAGTACCTGAACTACATAGTTCATTTCAAGGACGGTAGGTATCATTGCTCGTGCTTCGAGTCCAGCTGGGGCCCACGTAGAAAGAATGAATTATGCACCCACATAGCTGCCGTAATACTTCACAGGGAGTACTCCAAGTTATTGCAACCAATTTACGCAGCTATCATAAACATGGAGTGCGAGGGAGACTACCACTTCGAAGTCCTCGACAAGGAAGTTAAGGTCATAAAGCAAGTAAAGGCATTGAGCAGTGATGCTGTCGAGCCAAGGTACAGGGTGACGTACGTACTAATGAGCAACGATCCAAGAACCGTCAAAGTAAGGTACGCATGCAAAGACGAGGCAAACGAACGAGAAGTAGTACTAAGCAAAACAATGAGGTACATGGTCGAGTTGTTAATGCGGTGAGCGAGCACTAACACGAAGACACAACTAAGCACCACGATATTGCACAATCCACGACAAACCACGAAATAAGGAAGATAAGAAATAATCCAAACAATGAGGAATGAAACAAAACACTGCAATCACAAACCCATGATGATAACTAAGACCCAACACCCATTCCCCTGCAACATACACGGCAATTCTCACAAAGCAAGTACACCCCAATGAAACCACACACCACTAATCCCTAGATGTGAAGAATTATTGTATGACTGGAGCCCCGGCCGGGATTCGAACCTTCCCCGCGGTTAACCCGCGACCGGGACCTCCCGCTTACGAGGCTTGCACGGGGCTTTCGCCCCAGGGCGCTCCGACCGGGCTGAGCTACCGGGGCGATGCTTTTGCTTGTTGTATGGGTTTTAAGTTTTTTTGTGATGCCTTTCTTTCCTTGTGGCTATGTTTATAAGTGGATTGGGGGTTACGTAGTAGGGTTTAAAGCGTATTGCAAAATAGAAAGAAAATCTTCTTTGTGTTATGCAAGTTATATGTCGTTACTGTAATTAGAACCTTTTAATTTAGTGCAACTGAGCGGAAGGAAGATTGGCACGTGTTCCTATTAATGTTTATCTATCATGGCGTGAAAGTTCTACACGGTAATGCCTTTAATGCTTGACTTAGGTGGTGGGTATTGGTAAAGCTTGGGATGTGTTTGATGCCTATGATCCTTGGTTCGTCATTACGTCCTCAACTGCTTGGTTGAATAGATAGCCTATTTCGTGTACCTTGACTGTATCCTCATGCCTCGGTCTCGTTATTGTGGCTATGTAAATACCGTAGTCCGAGTGGTTACCCTCTTCTGGCCCCTGTGGGTTTCCATAAGGCGAGAATAGTATTATGTGCGTTATATCGCCCTTCATTATTAAGGTTCTCAATGCCCTATCGAGTTGGTTATAGATTTCGCACTTGAGTTGTGGTTTTGTGTGTAGGAATCTGTCAAGCGCGTTAATTGAGGCTATCACGGGCCTTGACTGGGCCTCGGTTATTATGGTACTTATTACGTTGTTTATCTCCGTTATTGGATCCACCTCCTGGTTCATCCTAATGCTGTACTTGCCGTATGTTGGGTCGGCGATTGGTATGTTTATTAGTGATGCCCTGGTTAGCTTAACGAGCGGTGCCTGTATTGGGTCTATGCTTGGTATATCCTTTATGGGTTCCATCATGAGTATTGACCACCATGATCTGTCTGGGTATTGGGGTTTCCTATTCTCGGTGACGCCCCTCTCCACTGAGTTCATTAGAGACAGTAGAAAGCTGGCCTCGCACTCCATGAATCCCTGGTACTCAAGCCCAGGTATTCCCAGTAGTATTGGCTGCATCTAAATGCGTCATTACTTTGCTTTTAATATCATTTCTTAGTCATAAGTATGACTTATTAATGCATTAATTACGTGAAGTCAACCTCAGGTTGTCCACTCTTCATTAATTCCCTGAGGAATACCGTGGCGTAGTTACCCCTAGGTAATCTAAATACCAGAGTTAGGTCGTTGCCTGATATACTTATGTTAAATATTGACGGCCTAATGAAGAGCGGCCTATAACCACCCCTAATCAATAGCCTTGGTATTGATTTAACCCTAAACATTGACGGATCAACCCCCTCCCTCCTAAGGACCTCAAGCTCAATGTCACCCTGCGGCCCAGGAAGAAGCTTTGTTGAGTAGCCCACTAGGTGAGCCACGGGTATTGCACGGCTCCTCTTCACCAACTCATTCACCTTATTTGTCATGGCCTCGTTTACGTGGATCATGTGCCTTGTGGGTAATCCACGCTCATCCAGGAGGACCACCATGTCCCCCTGCACTGCCATATTTATTGGTAGGTTCCTACCAATGCGTTCGCTCAGTGCTAAGTTGAATATGTATGACTGGTAGGCTTCTATATAGATTGTTAGTAATTCATGTGGTAACTTCCTTATGGCATTGCCGAAGTCCCTTGGATTACTTGATAAGTGCCTAAGCACAGCCCTCTCAGGGTAATACCTGTACCCCCTGGGTATTAACTCAAGGGCCTTTGCATAGTTTCCCGTTCTAGCAATGAACTCCCTGGCCTCTCTAATTCTCGGTGGCTCCGTTGGGTATGCATGCGTCAGTAATTCATTAATTGCTTCCTCGAACTTACCAAGGATTATATACTTACCAATTATGTGCGAGTTTGGTCTTTTTAGTCCGAAGCGTTGATAACCGTAGTACGTCGGCAAACCCCTCTCCATTACCTGGTTTATTATGCAGGTAATGTTATCCCTACCGGCCTCGTTAATGCCCCTTACCCTTACTGTGAATTCATTTCCCCAAATATCCCTGGTCGTGAATGCCCTATCCATGCTGAACACCTCGAGAACCCTGATATTTTTACTAAGTTCCCTCGGTACGTTGTTAATCGACAAGCCCCTAACCGAGACTACCTGTGACGTGATCGCCAATGCATCCTTAAGCCCTCCAAAGCTAATATCCCGGGCATCAATACCTAGTCTCTTACTTAGTATTAGTAATAATGTGATCGCGTCAATGCCCCTCTTCTCTATTATCATCCATGTCCACGGGCCCGGTTTGCTAATTATTTTCGGCATTGGTTTCTGCGTTAGGCTCGTTGGTACGACCTGCCCATCAATTAGGACCTCCTCAACTATAAAATCCTCGAGGCTCTGTTTCACCCTACCACCAATGCCCTCACAATCACTTATGTAGTAATTCATCCCCACATGTCTATCTAGCCATGCCTTTGATAACAATGGCATTTTAGTGAAGCTAATGGAAACCCTTAATATTGTTTAGCCAAGGCATTGGATCATTGCCTCGGCAATTCCTGAGTAGGCAGTATTTAGGCATTCCTGGCATAGAGTTCTCGTGACCCTGTTACCGTTTATTTCAACATAACCAATGTCCTCGGGCTTAATCCAGCGCCCGCAGGAAGAACACCTCCTCAGGCCTAGTAATCTATTCACTTCCCTGCTTATTTTTAGGGCCTCTCTGTTCATAAGCAAATGCTTCTCATTATTTATTGCGGTAATAACCAGGGTTAATCCCTTAACCCTCATTAGTGAAAGTTTTCTGTAACTAATCATCAATTGACTAGTCTCCCTGTGATTAATAAATTACTTCCAGAGTTATGTATATGTTGAGTGACAGAGTTAACTAAAAGTTTCACTTCACTTCCTGACCACGACTCAACAAGCACCACTCAATAAGTTCATCAACGCGGGTAAAGGATGACCTACGTACGTCATACCCCATACCACCTAACTTACCTATCAGGGAGAGGTAATCGCTAAGTCCCATACTTTGAGGTAGGGAAATGAACGTGCCACCAATGCAGTAATTAGCGTCGGTATCAACATTAATGGGTTTCGGTAGGGTAAGCACAGCATCCCTACCCACAATCCTACTCACTGCCCTAGCCCTAAACCTAACAAGTGCGGAGAAGACAGGGTCGGAGACCTCGATATCCTCAACCCTGGACATGGGGAATTTACTGTATGGTATAATCCCTGAATTTGACCAGTCAACAACGTAAATACTCGATACATACTGCCTAGACACGTATACAGAGAAAACTCTCTTTGTTACCATGCACTTTGATTCCAGGTCTATCGTGAGTTCCCTACCGATCAACCTATTGGGAACTAAATCCGGTGGTTCCCTAACTCCCATGAGTATCGACTCGGGGTTTTCATAGAAAATCGCAAGACCCAGGTCAAGCGCGTTAATATCGTTAACGAGCTTAAGGTAATTATTCATCATTATCAGATCAACAAGTGAGAAATTCCTCCTGTTGAGGAGATCAATTAATGACTTGGTTAAATCTTGTTCATTAATCAACCTCCTCTTATACTGAACGGCTAATGCATGGACATCCTCTATGAACATGGTATTACTGGTTAATCCATTCCAAACCCTAAGGAAAACGCTATTAATTGAATCATCGTAACCACCACCAACCATGACGATCAGGGACAACGCTTCTCTCATATTCTTCATCAATGAATCATTGAGCGCATCATAATCCTCAATAAGCCTCTTCCGTTCTGGATGATCTATATATGCAAGCACGTGTTACTCCTTATTAATACGCTGTTAATAAACCATTACTGTGTATGTCCTGGTGAGTAAGTGGGCTAGGTCCATGATGGCTTGGCCATTAGGTGTGGCAATTAGCAAGGAAGCCCCAGACTCAATTATTAGGGTGAAGAGTGAGTATGAGAATGCATTCTTGATAACAGTCGGTGATATAGTTACCATGAACACGATTAAGTACTGGAGAAAACCCAATCTGGCCATTATGGACCTAAAGACGAGGAGAACCATTGGCATAGAATCATTAGACAGCTCCTTTGATGTAGTTATAAACATTAGTAACAGACCCGCCACATTGAGTATAGATGCTATTAACAGGGTAGGTGATGCGGTGAGGACTGCCTTGGGAGGCGATAATGTGCTTGTCCTGGTTGACGGTGAGGAGGACTTGCTTGCAATACCTGCCGTGCTCATGGCCCCCAGAGGCTCCGTGATACTCTACGGACTTTACACAGGTTATTTAATCGCAATACCGATAATTAATGAATATAAATTGGCCTTCATGAAGTTACTTCTAATGATGCCACCGGCTAAATAAGGCTCTAGAACCACATGTGCTTAGTCCACATTGACCTGTTTAGTTTCATAACGATCTCTGCCCTAAATGGCAAGACTCTAAATACTCAGCGATAAGCAGGTTAAATACTCATTCCTTACCTGACCAAAAGAGACAACAGATCTTTCCCTTTCTGAGTGAAGGTCGGATAAGCCCCAATGCAGACCTTGACTCCTTAGTGGTACTCATCGTGAACCTAATAACAAGTACCATATTTCCATCAAATGCTTATACTATATTTCAGTTTTCTTTTCTCCTCCTCATTCCCCGGCTTTTTAAATATGAAGAGTTTTTCGTGCTGTATTAATAGGAAGCCCCTGCCCCTCATTCTCTGCCATACTTCCCTCGTGGTCTTCATCCTATGCTGTATCTTTATGACCTCCTCCTTAAGTATGAAGCCCACGTTTAGGAATACCCCGAGGACCCTGTGCGATATGGGTACGTAGTGCCTATGCATCCTCGTATCACCAATGAGCACGGCCGCATACCCACCTGGCTTAAGCACCCTGTAGATCTCCCGCGCCACCTCCCCCATTAACCTTATGTAATTCTCCAGGTTTTTAGCACATGATAAATCATCCTGTGAGCACTCACCACCCTTATACTCAATGATGTTCCAGTAGGGTGGATGCGTGAATACAGCATCCACTGAGCCATCCCTAATTAAGTCCAGTTTCCTCGCATCGCCGTGGTAAATACGAGTGAATGCCTTCATAACGTCCTCAAGGATCACATCGCCGACCCTATAGGGGACCAAGTCAGCACTTGAGTGTTGTTTAATGCTCTCCTCAAGCCAATAAAGCCTATGTAGCGTGAGCATTACGGCATTATAATTAACGTCAACACCAATACAATTCCTACCCAGAAGCTTGGCCTCAATGCATGTGGTGCCTGAACCAACCATTGAGTCGAGTATCGTATCACCCTTATTTGTGTACATGAGTATCAACGCCCTGGGTATCTGGGGGGCCCAGTTGCCTCTGTAATCACCCTTGTGCGTAGCCCAGGAACCCCTCCTGGGAAAGCTCCATACCGTGGTTGAAACATCAGTGAGCTCCGTGGAATCAGGCAGTAAACGCTCAACCCTAATGGGCTCAAGGGAAATCTCCTGGTCCTCAATATGAATAACCCTATTCCTAGAAACAAACTCCAAATACTCACTAAAACCAACTTCGCGCATGACATTACCTTTCTCATTAAATTTAATTTTAAATTCACCTATGGAAAATGATCCATTTCATGTAGATAATTCCCAAATAAAGTAAATTAAATACATAATGCCCCTAGTACTCATGTTTGTATGGCTACGCATGTTATTTTACTTACATAGTCTTATTAACCCTTAACTATGAATATTTCGCAAATGTACAATCAGTGACTAATTCTTTCTTTTCCTATTGCTAGTTCAATTTCTTGATTATTCGATAAAATGCTTATATCTCGTGCTAATTTTACCGTTAATGTATGTCCCGCTTCACAATGGGGAGCGAGATTAGTAAATTACTGGATAATATAGTCAGCACATCGATGAACCAAATACCGCCACCAGCAAGGTTTAGCGATTATGATGCCCAGGTAATTACGAAATTCAAGCCAATACTCACGTCAATAACCGAGGACGTGGTTAAGAACTTTTACGACATACTATTTTCCTATGAGCCAACGGCTGCGGTTTTCCAACCTGACGAGAGGCCGTTGAGGGAGAAGACGCTTAGGGATTGGTGGATCAGGACATTAAATGGTCCGTTTAATGAGGATTACTGGTTGTGGCAGGCCTACGTAGGCGTCATTCACTATAGGAGAAACGTTACGCCACCCATGTTCATGGGTATGTGGGCCTGGATCATAGACAACGTAATCAGAAAAACACAAACCAGTCCCGAGTTAGTTTCTGCATTGGTTAAGCTTGGCGCCACCCAGTCATCACTCATGGTCGGTGGTTACTACGACATTGTAGAATACGCACTGAACAGAGTTGATATAGGCAGCGATTTACTTAGGAACCTCGTTATTTCAATTATTGAGGAATTAGCGACAAGCATTAAAAAGTAGTTTAGGAATTAAAAAACCAAGCCTACTAAGTAATTTCCTGCTGGTCTCTTCCTCTTGATAATGACGTAGTTACACGACTGGTTTCACATAGGTTTTTTATGCAGGAAACCGGATTAATGCCCCGTGACTGGTATGAGTAGGACCTGGATTTGGATTGCGGTTGGTATTGCCATTGGCTTAGTGATTAGTCTAGGCTTAGTCTACGCAATTATGCCCTATTACTATAATTACTACTACGGTAATTACCCTGGCGCCCTGCCTATAGGTCCCAGTGCGAGTAATTACTATGGTGGTTACACCTACGGTACATATTCAATAAGTCAAATCATTAAGGAAGTTATGGAAGTGCCGAGCTACGCCCATGTTTACCCGAATAACAATACTATAGTATTCACTAGTAAGGATATTAACTTATTAGTCGTGGCCATGATGGGTGACGATGCAGAGAGGATGTTTAATGCAACTCCTCCGTCATATGTGCATGGCGATGTCTTTGTTATTTATGGGCTCATAAACCCAACGCTGGTCATGCCTGCGGGCGCCGTTGTTCATGTTACCTTCGTTAATCTCGATGATGACATGTACCATAACTTCGTGATTACTACGGTGACACCCCCATACCCATATTATGTAATGCCCTACATGGGCATGTACGGCGGTATGGGTCCACAAATGATGCTCTTCATGAGGTGGTTACCACCGGCTAACTATAACACTGGTTATGCTTATGGCTACGAATATACATTCACGATCACCGCACTAGGTACGTATTGGTACTTATGCACCTATCCGGGGCACGCAGAAGAGGGTATGTATGGAGAGATAATTGCCGTGGGTAATGGCTTAAGCACATCGGCATACCCATATCCTACTGCTCAATACCCAGGTACATACTATGGACCTGGTTGGATGGGTGGTATGATGGGGTGGTGGTAATGCCTTGCCCATGTATGTGGGGTTGGTGGAGTTGGGGTTTTGGCCCATGGTTCGGCTTTGGGTGGTTTGGATGGATAGTCGGCGCCCTAATCGTCGTGTTATTTCTAATACTCATAGTACTCGTAATAGTTTGGATAATCAGGAGTTTATCGCGGACATCATCAAGCGGTGGCCATCAACATGGAAGTCATGAGCATGGTTCATGCCACGGTTAAATCGTAAAAATCACTAATTGCTCTTAAAATCCTTAAGTTTCACTATATTTCTACCTTTAACCTTAATGACCTCTACCAAGCCCTTCTCCTCAAGCCTACGTACTATCCTCCAGGCCTGGACCTTCGACAAACCTAGGTCCTTCATTATCTGGTACTGAAAAACCTCACCGCTCGCCCGGTGGTGGTCTTTTTTGTGGTTCATAGTTGTTTATGTCCACCGCCGGGTTCACCGCGGCTTCTTATCCCCGGCCCCCCGCCTGCGGGAGCGTGGCTCCCATCGGCGAAGGGCGGTTCACGCCGTAGTCCCCCTCGCCAGGCTCATCGGGCTCATCCCAATGTTATTAGTACAGAAAGACTTATAGGTTTTTCTGTATTTCTTGTTCTTGATTTCTGTATGCCTGAGGAGTATGTTTTCCATGCTAGGATTTCGAGGACAGGCCACGGGCTATTGTGCATATACATACCGAGGGAGCTCAGCTCAAAAATGCAACACCTGTATAGGAGGGAGGTGATTATACGTGTCACAGTCCCAGATGAGTAATGGAGGGGTTGTTGATGCATCTAAGCTAGTTGCGCATGTGACAATAGCAGGCAGGCTGGTTCCAGAGGCAAGCGATGACTTCATGAAGCTAGCTAGGCTAGCGCATGACTTTAGGAAGGCCGTGCTCTACGCGACTAGGATGATTGCCAGGGGAGTTGACGCCAATTCAATCCTCAGAGAACTAAGGTCAATGCTGAACAAGGCATATGGTGATTCAGCATACAAGGTTGCAAAAGCACTCGTCGAGGGATGTAGGTACAGCAATGGTAATCTAAGGCACATCAAGGTGAAGAAGCTGTTCATTGTAAGCGAAGGCGAAGCAACTAGGCTTGGAAATAGAAATGTGAGGCTAGGCCCACTAGGTGTTGTTAAAATTAAGTATCCATACGATGGCTCGTGGCTCAGTTTCAAAGCACTATTCGGTGAAGAGTACATACCGCTGGTTAAAGAGCTTGTAGAGCTGAGCAGGCAGAAGAGGATGAGCTATGGTGCTAGAATTGTTTTCAGAAGCGGGAGGATATACCTCCACATCTCAATACCACTAGAACTCTATCTAAAGCATTTTAAGAGGGGAGAGGCCAGGGGAAGCCTCGTTGTGGGGTTCGACTTGAACAGCGATAGGATAAACATGGTGATAGTCGATAAGTACGGGAGGATAAGGGACACCAGGGCTGCGTGGTTCCCAGAAGTAACATCACATGGATTCCCAAGAAACAAGGCTAGGGCTAGGAGGCTTGAAGCACTTTCGGAGTTGCTTAGGTATGCTTACTATCACGGTGTCGGTGTTGTTGTCTTTGAGAACCTCCTCCTCATTAAGAGGAGGAGGTTTGGCAAAAACAGGGTGGCAAACCGCAAGATTGCGAGGTTTGCAAAGAGGGAGTTATTAATGCATGGCATTATCATGGCAATGAAGTACGGCTTCAGGGTGTACCTAGTAAGTCCAAGGGGCACATCAAAATCTAGAGAACATGATGAGGTCATGAAGAGACTAGGCCTGGATAGGCATATGGCATCGGCATACCTAATAGCCATGAAGGGGCTAAAATAACCATGAACAACCTCAGTTGATAATAAATGAACATAAAAATACCTCTATCAACATGAAAAAGAATACAGCCCCAGACTTAATCACGTACTCGAGGACCTCACGCTCAGTCTTAGGTAATAGCCTTAAGACCTTACTATAATAATCATTGGAATAACCAGTCACGGAATTACCCTTCGCCGCAGTCTCCTGCATCGCCGCGTAACTCAGTCCTTGGGAATTCCCGGTGGATCTTATGAGGATTATTGGCGCAATTACTGTAATTATGCCCACGGTTAGTAATGCCAGGGGTAGGAATAGCGGGTAGTACATCATCGTTCCGCACATCATTCCCATGCAGTGGTAATAGGCCATGTAATTAACCATGACTAACGCGCCATAGAGTAAATACGCACTTACGCCCAATATGATTGCGCCTACTATGATTAATACATTACGCAACACATTATGGTCTCCACTCATTATTGTTTATTTAACGTCGTAATTTAATAAATCCTTCTAGGCGATTCACTCCTCAATGACTGTATTCCTTAAAATACCTATTTTCTCAATCTCCGCCTCAACGACGTCGCCGTTCTTCAGGAACTTACCCTTTGGAAAACCAACGCCTGATGGTGTTCCCGTGCTTATGTAGTCACCAGGCTTGAGCGTAACGCCCTGGGACGCCCAGTGAATTAATTCGGGTATCTTAAATATTAAATTCCCCGTGTTGTCGTCCTGCTCCACATTGCCATTAACCCTAAGCATAAGCCTTAGGTTGTGCGGGTCCTGTATTTCATCCCTAGTCACGATGTATGGGCCCACCGGCGTTGATGAATCCATGCTCTTGCCGTAGATCCAATCCATTCCATAGGGTTCCTTACTTGGGAATTGCCAGTCACGCATTGACACATCATTAAGGATTAAGTACCCAAAGATGTAATCAAAGGCCCTATTAACGTCGATGTACTTACCCCTCCTACCAATGATTATGGCCAGCTCTACCTCCCAATCAACCTGCTTCGAAACCCTGGGCTTAAGTATTGACTGATTATGCCCAATGATCGCATTGGGGAATTTGGGGAAGAAGTACGGCCTATCGAGGGGCTTAGCACTGCTTTCCTCACCATGAGCCCTGTAATTAACGGCTACACACAGGACCTTCTCAGGTTTAGTTACAGGCGGCAACCAGGTTATTGAATTTGGGTCCTTGAAAAACGCTGGGTCACTACTCCTCAACGCCTTATCTAGTAGGTCCTTAACCATGGCCAGGACAGGGTCACCGCCGCTTATTAATGCCTTCATGTCATAGAGAAAGTTTGGCGCCTCGACCGCATCATAAATATCCATGTACGCGCTAGGTAGGTCAAGAATACCCTTACTTGTGTATACACCAACTTTAACCAGGTTATTCCATGTGAAGGAAAGTAACTTCACGGAAATAACGTAATCACAGCATTAATTTAAATATCACTGCTAACTGGTTTATGCTTCTCTCCAGCCTCCCTTAATTATGTATTCCTCGATGGCCATTGCCGCATCTATGCCGTTTTTCAGTGCCTTACCTATTAGGCTCGGTCCAGTTGCCACATCGCCTGCTGCAAATACGCCCTTCCTTGTTGTCCTATGTCTTTGGTCAATATCAATTGTATTGTGAGGCGTTATTTTAATACCGCAGCATCCATCCTTAAATGGCGGTGTTGGTATTTCACCAACGGCGGCTATTACGTTATCCATCTCCATTACATACTCACTGCCTGGCACTGGTTCTGGGGCTGGTCTACCGCTTTTATCCGGTTTGCCGAGTCTCATCTTGACCAGCTTGACCGCCTCAACGTAGTCCTTGCCCAACACCTCAGTTATGCCAACTAACTCTACGAACTTTATACCCCTCTTTATCAATCCCTGTATTTCCATCTTTCCAGCTGGCGCCTCATTTATGGTCCTTCTGTAGAGCACGTAAACCTCCTTGGCTCCCTGCCTCTGTGCCTCTATTGCCGCGTCAACTGCCGTTAGCCCGGCTCCAATGACGGCCACCTTACTACCGGTTGGGTATATCACGGATTTTGGTAGGTAGCCGAGTTCACTGGTATAGATCCTGTATAGGTAGTCAAGAGCTAGGTAAACGCCCTTCAAGTTTTCACCGGGTACTCCCAAGTCCCTGGATTTCCAAGTCCCCGTTGCTATCAACACTGCGTTATAATTATTAATTAGGTTTTCAAGGCGAACCTTGTTTTCTGCGAAATCATCACCATCAGCATGCACCTCCTCATCGGCAACGACCTTAGTCCTGAGTATGAAGTTAACACCTAACTCAATTAATTCCTTAATTCCAGCTTTAACATTCTTCTTTGGAACTCTGTAATCCGGTATACCGAAGATCATTAATCCACCAGGCTCTGGCAATTTATCATACACATCAACCTGAAAACCCCTGCATATTAAGTAACCAGCAGCGCCAAGACCAGCTGGGCCAGCACCAATAATAGCCACCTTTTCACTACGCTTTTCAATTTTTTGACCTGGAGAACACTTAAGTGCGAACTTCACGGGGTGGCCATGCATGGACCATTATATAAACCTTTCCTAGTGCCTAATTCAAGCGTAATTTTACGAGTAGATCAATATATATTCAATAATTACAAGGAAATTGTGTTAATTGTTAACAAGACATTATTAATAGGATGCACCATAAGAAGTAAGCGTGTAAATATCATAAGGACAATAATTTATATAGTCACTACTAATATTTAACCAAACCCATTATTTATTGCCCCGTAAATAAACAACTGGACTATTCTTAGGAACCTTAAGTAGCTTAATCATGGGCCCGCACTTAGCCCTGAATAGGAAGATGACCCTTAATCCTAGGTCGTTTTCTAAATATGACTCGAAATTACCCACGCCCTTAGAAATAACTAAGTCATGACGCCTTAGGTCCTGCCATAAACCCCTGTTATAGAACGGTGGGTATCTATTTCCTGTTGACACGATCTTCACCTTATCACTTAATACCTTGCTCACGTAGTCAGCAGTGACATCAACCTCATAGGGCAAGCCCCTCGCGTATACAGTGACCCTGAGACCCATGTCAACTAACTTCCTAATTAACAATGCGTCTATTTGAAACTCTCCAGAGTTATCAACAACGTAACCAACGTCGTGAATATCATTAAGCATTTTCGCTAGGCCTTCCTTAGTGATATTAAGCCAGGCTGCTTCCTCAAGGAGTTTATTCACGAAATCATTAATATCGAATTGATAGTCCCTCATTGGTACATCCACTGAATTAGCAGCCGCCGCTATCTCGAAGTACCTCGCTATATCATTACCTGCATCACTAACTACCTTACCAAGGATCAATGAGGCCGTATCCTCGAGGTTCTTCTTCTCGTCAGCATGCGGATCCTCATTGTTTAGGATCTTGGTTATTAAGTCAAAGGACTCTATGAAGAGCGGTGTCCTACCCCTTGGTATCAAGCTTGATATGTGCATTGTTATGTGCATGTACGTATTAATATCGTCTATACCGAACTTCTTTATCTCTTTAGTTCTTGACTCCAGGGCACAGAGTATACACTCAGGGGTTTCTATATATAGCATTGGCACCCAATAAGTAGTGGATTAATAAGTATTGTTTTAATAAGTAATTTATATTCTCAGTAATCACGGATGGATCTAGGCATAGCTTTTAATCTCCAACCCTATGAGTTGGATCCCAAAATAATATGAGCATTGATTCAATACTGAGCGAATTAAGGAAGGATCAGGTTCACGGCGCATCGTGGTACTTCCTTAAGGGCATTGAACTCCTTGAGATCGCGTTAGGAAAAAAACTAGGCAAGGAGGAAATAAGGTCATTACTTAATGAAATAAGGAATATCAGGCCTGGCATGGCATCGCTACTGAACCTGACACAAGTGATTGACCAATCGCTAAGTCTGGACCTAGACCTTGGCATGATTATTAGCCGTTTAAAGGAGACCCATGAGAAGGCGCTTGAAAACTTATCGAAGCAATTGGATAGGTTTCCCGTAATGTGTGGATCCGGGGTAATGACCATTAGTTATAGTTCCGCGGTTAGGGTAGCCCTTTCCAAGTGGGGTAGGTGTATTGATGGCCTTTACATAATGGAGTCTAGGCCAGGTGATGAAATTACACAAGCCATCAAGGACTACTCAAATCGCGTAGGTAGTGTGATACCAATACCTGACTCAGCCATTGCATCCTTCATGAATAAGGTTAATTACGTCATTGTTGGTGCCGATGGTTTATACAGTGATGGTTACTTCCTTAATAAGGTCGGTACTGAAACCCTCCTCATAGTTGCGCGCAAATTTGATGTGAACACAATAGTTGTGGCTGAGTCCTATAAGGCAGTGACTGGCGGCATTAATGATGTATACGCAATTAGTGTTGAAATTGGTGGCTTAAGTGCACGGGTTCCATTATTCGATAAGGTGCCTCTTGACCTAGTTGATCACTTAATAACGGATTTTGAGAT
This sequence comes from Vulcanisaeta souniana JCM 11219, assembly GCF_026000775.1. Classification (GTDB taxonomy): domain Archaea; phylum Thermoproteota; class Thermoprotei; order Thermoproteales; family Thermocladiaceae; genus Vulcanisaeta; species Vulcanisaeta souniana. The sequence continues at coordinate 1,847,284 of NZ_AP026830.1, forward strand.
CATTAAAAAGCCAAAACCAAGCAATATTGAGGATTTAAGGGAGCACTTTATTAATAATGTCCTTAGGGTAGGTGAGCGATAATGAAGACCTTTCTATGCCTAAGATGTGATGAATGTTGTTACTTCGATAATGAGGAAAGAGGACCCATACTATTTGAGGACGAATTAACTAGAATAAGGGCTCTTGCTAAGTCCAGGGGTTTCGATATTAAGTACCGTGAGTTATCAATTAATGGCATGAAGGTGTATAGGTGGTTAATAAGAGGTTATTGCCCATTTTATGATAAAGGGGGCAAGTCATGCACGATACATGCAGTGAAACCCCTTGCCTGTAGGATGTACCCATTGCTGTATAATCCAAGCACTGGGGAGGTATTAATATCAAAGGAGTGTAGGTGGGTAAGTGAGACAATTAATTCGGGTGAAGAGGTGGGGCTTGAAAGCTTTCCCAATGAGACTAGGGCGCTTGAGACGGCATTATCACGATTGTACAGAGTTAGTATTAAAATCCATGAATAGTAAATACTTAATTAACCTAACAGTGTTGATAGGCTTGAATGCAGGAGTTACCTGCAATAGAAGGCGGAAAGCCCATTAGGCCTAACCCACTTCGTTATAAGCCCTGGATAACTGATGATGATATAAAATTGGTTATTGACGTCCTTAAGTCGGGACAATTATCCGCAATAGGTGGTAGGTGGAACACGGCCCTCGAACAGGAATTAACCAAGTACCTAAGTACCAGGCACGCGATTACTGTTTCCAATGGAACAACAGCCCTGCATGTCGCGCTTAAGGCCGTGGGTGTTGGGCCTGGTGATGAAGTTATAACAACGCCATTCACGTTCGCCGCATCGGCAACAACAATCCTCCACTCGAATGCAATACCCGTGTTCGCGGATATAAATAAAGAAACCCTCAACATAGACCCAGCATCCATTGAGGAAGCCATTACTGACAGAACCAAGGCAATAGTTGTTGTTCATCTGGCGGGGTATCCAGCTGAGATGAATGATATAATGAAGATTGCGCAGGAAAGGGGTCTATATGTCATTGAGGATACGGCCCAGGCCCTAGGCGCTGCCTATAGAGGAAAAATGGCTGGCTCAATAGGTCATGTGGGTACCCTGAGCTTCTACCCAACAAAAACAATAACTACCGGCGAGGGTGGTGCAGTGGTTACTAATGATGATGAAATAGCAAGGAGTGCAAAGCTATTGAGAAATCACGGGGAAACCGGTAAGTATTACTACGAATTAATTGGTTATAATTATAGGATGACTGAGTTCCAAGCAGCACTTGGTTATTCACAATTGATGCGTATCGAGGAGATAATTAGGCATAAGGAGACCTTCGCTAAGGTACTCATGGAGGAGATCCAGGATGTGGAGAACGATCTTATTCAGTTCCCACGCCCCAAACCATACATAAGGCATGCCTGGCACTTATTTCAATTACTTCTCAACCTTGAGAAGCTGAGGGTAAGTAGAGACAGGGTCGTCGACGCGCTCAGGGCTGAAGGAATTGAAGCATCAACCGTGGCTTATCCAATACCCCTCCATAAGGAACCAATAATAATGAACATGGCAAACCATGGAAAGGGATGCCCCTGGTCATGCCCATACTACGGTAAGAAGGTGAGCTATGGACCATTACCAAATGCCGAGTGGGCCGCTGAACGTGTCGTCACAATATTACTTGGACCATTATATACAACTGAGGATGCCGTCGATACTGCGAAGGCTATAAAACGCGTTCTTAATTACTATAGAAGATAAAAGGATAAAATTTAGTTTTGATTGTTTTTAGGGGTTTTGTTTGTTTAGGTTATTATGTTTCCTTGTTCGTCTACTTTTGCTATGACTTTTCTTACTGTTTTTCCGTCTGGTGTCTTGAAGAGGGCCATTACGAAGCCCTTCCTACCCTTAGGCTGCACCTTCCAAACCTTACTGGGCTTCAACCTCCTACCCTCAACCTCATACTCCTTCCTCGCCAGATCCTCAAGGGACACCATACTGGTCAATAAGTTCATTATTTGGGGGTATTTAAAAACATCGCTTGGGAATGCAACGGACGAATATATCGGTTACAATACGCTAAATCTTACATTACTTATTTACTAATAGCAAATATTACGATAATTATGACAACTCGAAGTTAAACAATATCAAGTTATGGGCTACGTTAATAATACGTGAAGAAATACGACGCTATTATTCATATGTGATTTATTTATCCCTATATAGCTATGTCTACTTTATCACAACTTCCTTAATAATGCCCTGTCTTTCGGCTTCTCTTATTATCTCACCACCGCTTATGACCACTGTGCCTAATTCATCGGCTATCCTAGACACCGCATCCTTGTTTAATGCCTCACCGTCGTCACTAAGCATCTCAACTATAACAAGCGCTGGTAATATGCCAGCCATCCTTGACAGCAATAAGGACAATTCTGTGTGGCCAAACCTACGTCCAACCCTGCCCAGAAGTATGGGCACATGACCTGGTGCGTAGAACTCGCCGTAAAATATCTTCTGCGCCTCTGCATTACGGCCCTCCTTAATCATCCTTACAACATCTGCAAGTCTCGTAATAGTCAATGCTCTATCAATATCCCTGATCCCCGTCTTCGTCTTTACATGGTTCACGTATATTGAGAACGCAGGGTCATCCCCATACCCAGGCCTTTTAATGAGTCCATCGAAGCCTGCATTACGAAGCACATCACTCATGAAGTTAAGCCCTAATTGCTTACCCACGGAGTCCTCGGTAACGAAACAGATTAAACCACCAGCATTCTTTCTCATCCAAGTAATTACTGATGGCGTCACATGATCAGCCCTTATCACTGCATCAACCTCATTTTCCCTATTGTCGGAGTCATGAATGAACACTATTTTACCCTGCCTTAATAGTTCCAGTGCACTCTCGATCATACGCCTCATAAACTTAAAGTTTAAGTTAATAAATTTAACTTTAAACTCAGGTTTATGGAACCTTAAAGCATTAATACTAACCGCCTAGTTTTACTTGATGGTTAGGGCATTGATCCTAGCCGGTGGCTTCGGTAAAAGACTTCAACCATTAACACTAGACAGGCCTAAACCACTGATTGAGGTTGGCGGTAAACCAATTCTTCAATGGCAGATCGAGTGGCTCAGCAAGCAGGGTATTAGGGATGTAGTTCTTGCTGTTGGTTATCTCAGGACCAAGGTCTTTGAGGTAATGGGGGATGGCTCTAAATTCGGCGTTAGGTTGTTCTATAGCGTTGAGGAGGAACCCCTGGGTACGGGTGGCGCCATTAAGAACGCAATGAAGTTCCTTGAAGATGAGGTATTCGTGGTCCTTAATGGTGATGTTGTGACAAATCTCCCAATTAAGCCATTAATAGATCAATTGAGCGGTAACGTGATCTCAACGATTGCCCTAACCCCCATGAGGAGCCCCTATGGTATTGTTCATATAGACAATGAGGGATTTATAACTGAGTTCAGGGAAAAGCCACTACTTGACTACCTAATCAATGCCGGTGTCTACGCCTTCACTAAGGATATATTCAAGTACTTGCCGAATAAGGGCGATATTGAGGTAACAGCATTTCCCAAATTAACAAGTGAGAAGAGAATTAGGGGGGTTATTTATAGGGATGTTTACTGGAAGTCTGTTGATACTGTTAAGGATGTTGAGGAGGTCGAAAGGGTAATAACGGAGGTATACTCCTAGACCGCTGGTGTTTTCAGCGCCTTAAGAACCTTAATTTCTTTAATTACCGTGTATGGGTATTGACCATTTTCATCCTTTTCGTACTTCTTAACCATGTCCCAAACGGTCAGTAAGCCAACACCAACGGCAAAAACTGCCTCCATGGCAGAACCTGTGTTTGACACATTACGGGTGTCAACGGAGACCTCGACACCGTCCTCGACAACCTTAACATCGGCATTAACGTACGTTATGTAGTTAAGATGCACGAGAGGTAGCACCTCCCACGCCTTTTTCGTAGCCATTATCGATGCAGCCTTAGCTATTGTTATAACATCACCCTTCTCCACATTACCCTGCCTAATTAACTCCACGGTACTTTCCCTAAGCCTTACGAAACCCTTGGCTGACGCCTCACCATAGTAGGTTGGTTCGGCGGTTACATCGAACATAGTAACTACGGGTAATCCACCCGTGTTATCCTCAAAGTCACCTAGTGATAAACTTATTCTCTCCTCAGACTTTACCTTACTAACTACCCTAATATCGAACATACCATCAACACGACTAGAACCGCAGGTCTGTACTTGATTACCCATGAAATTCGTGACCCACTCAGGCGTGCAGGTCCTGCTACATCCCTTAATGGTATTCCATGCCGCGAGCAGACCGCTGAATAAGCCGAATAATACATCCATTTCAATACCTGTCTGCGCCCTAGTCCTGGCGAGCACACCCATTCTAATGCCATCCTTCTCATAGCGCACCCTAGCCTCGATGTAGGTAATAGGAACCGGATGAAGCAACGGTATGAGCTTCCAAGCAGTTTTAGTGGCGTTAATGGCCGTTACCTTAGCTATGGCTGCGGCGTTACCAAGACCACTGACGCCAACCTTCATTAACTCACCCATGGTATCCTCATCAACCCTTAGAAAGCCCGTGGCAGTGGCCTCCCTATAGATGGGTTCCTTGCCTGTGATGTCGATCATCCTAACAGTCATAACAAGGCATTACTACATTACGCCTATTTAAACAACCCTCCTCAATGCATCAATTATTAACCTATAAACATCATTAGCGACAGAGTCCGGGTCCCTAACCGCATTAATAACTGGGTAATTATTTAAGGAAGCCCTTCTGAGGAGGAGCTCCCTAGCTCTATTGAGGAATTCCTTATCGGCCTCAAACACCTCAAGCTTATGCCTACTCCTTAACCTGCCTATGACAACCTCGATAGGCGCGTCAAGTATTATTGTTAGGTCAGGCCTAGGCACGAATTTATGAAGTTCCATTAACCAGTCCATGGGTAAACCCATTGTGCTCTGATAAACAAGTGTTGACTCCATATACCTTTCAGTAATGACTAAGTAACCATTATCAAGCATTGGTTTCACCTCACCATAGTAGTGCTGAACCCTATCGGCCGTGAAGAGGAGCGCGAATACCGATGGGTGCGCAATCTTCGAGTCTGACCTAAGGAGCCAATCCCTAATTAACCTGCCAATTGGTGTCTGACTGGGCTCGGCGGTAGTATGCACCCTGTACCCAGCTCTTTCCAATATATCCTTTAACTTCGTGATTATTGTCGATTTACCAACACCATCAATACCCTCAATCGCCACAAACATACTTAGACCAACATACAAGTGTGAGAATCACTTATATAATTCATCCCAGTGCCGAAATTAATGAGAAAAGGACTATTAATAATTGGAGTGGCACTTCTTGCCCTGGGAATAATTATATTCCTTATTGGGATCTATCTTAGTTCAAGTGTAGTAAGCGATATAATGTCATTGATTACGGAGACACGTAATGAGACTGTGGTGGCGCCGGGCTTGTCAGTAAGCATGGGTGCTGTTAACGAGGGATCCGCAATAATGGCTGTATATAATGATTCCCTGGGAAGGCCATTGCAGGAACTCATCACTGCACAGGGGAAGCTCGATACAAGAAGTATCGATGGACAATACGTAATTATTTATGTGCCAGAGACGGAGAGAGGCTCGTTGTCACTGGTGAATAATTATAGCGAGAATGCCGTAGTTTATTATATATCTAATACGGTGAGTATAACTACATTGATACCCCTTGTGCTGTCCACATTTGTTAGTATAATCATGGTTATAGTTAGTGTGGTATTATTAATATTGGGTGTTGTGCTGAGGAATAAGTAATTGAATGAAAGAAATCTTTATTAATAGCTGTTAATATAACGTGAACAATGAAATCAAACATTAGGGTTGCAATAGCTGGCGTGGGTAACACAGCGTCAGCCTTTGTTCAGGGACTTAGGTATTGCGAGGTGGAACAGGAACCAACAGGCCTGACCTTCCAACGCATTGGACCCTATGAACCAAGGGATATAAAGGTGGTCGCCGCTTTCGACGTAGATTCACGCAAGGTCGGTAAGGACGTTGGTGAGGCGATATTCACACAACCAAATAATGCACTTAAGGTTATTGAGGTTGGTAAATTAGGTGTCATTGTAAAGGCCGGCCCATTACTTGACGGTGTTGCTGAGCAATTAAGGGGCTCCTTCATACCAATCACTGAGAGCGCAATTGAGGATGTAGTTAGGGAACTAGAGAGCACAAACACGCATATACTCATTAATTACTTACCCACGGGAGCGCAGAAGGCTAGCGAGGCCTATGCGGAAGCAGCCCTCAGGAGTGGGTCAGCCTTCGTAAATGCAATGCCCTCAGTAATAGCTACATCGAGCGAGTGGCAGTCAAGGTTCGAAACCAGGAAGTTACCGCTTGCTGGCGATGATGTCCAAAACCAGGTGGGCGCTACAGTATTACATAAAACCATAATTAGGTTACTCGCATTGAGGGGTGTTAAGATCGAGGGCACATACCAACTAAACGTTGGTGGTACACCAGACTTCCTAAACCTAATGTATAGAAAGGGCCAGAAGGAAAAGACGAAGACGGAAGCTGTGAAGAAGATGGCTGAGGGGGAAGACTTTGACGCCTACATATCGCCTGTGGCCTACATAAAGTTCCTGGGAAGCAGGAAGAATGCTCATATGTTCATTGAAGCTCGTGGGTTCGCTAATGTACCAATCAGGATAAGGGTGGACCTGGAGGTCTACGATCCGTTTAACAATGCTGGTGTAATGATTGACATAGTCAGGACCGTGAAGCTAGCAATGGATAGAGAAATTGGCGGACCACTCATCAGTCTATCAGCCTGGGCCTTCAAGAACCCGCCAGTTCACGCACCACCAGACGTGGCATACCAATGGCTCGTGGAATTCATTGAGGGTAAAAGAAATAGATAAGCTATTAATTAAAAGGATCAGTTTCCTTCTCATTATGGCCCTAAGACGATTATTCATATTCATTGAATACGGCGAATTGAAGAACCATAATCAAGGGAACACCCACTAAAGCCGTGAGGCGTTAATTCATGTTCATCACCAACCAGTAAAGTTGGGGTAGGATTTAGGTAAAGGTATCGTATGGCCAATAACCACTTGGCATAAGGGCACTATATTTTCAATTAATTCACAAGCCTCATTGCATATGACAGATCAAGGCTTAATCGACAATCATACATGTCATTCTATGTCTTGATGCTTTAACAGGTAATATACGCATGTAGAAAGCCATCATCGAATTGCTCCCTCTAATAATCTCTTAACTATATTATTCACTTGGTGTAAGCATTATTTTGACAAATTTAGTAAATGTTCCTGTTAACTCCTCAAAGGATTCTTGACCGCGCTCAAGTGGTCTAATATCAATCCAACCTTCACGTGGATCAAGAAGTCCCTGCTCCAATAGGTTCACGGCTCTCCTAAAATCCTCATCGGTATATGAGAAAGAACCCTTTATCTCAATTTCATTCCTAACTATGGCATTACCTGGTATCCTAACCTCATTATCATGAAGACCCACGAATATCACCTTGCCACTCCTACGTACTGCGCCTATGGCTAGTTTCCTAGTGTCCTCAGAACCAACGGCATCAATAACTACATCCACACCCTCAGGGTATGACTCCCTAATTTCCTTCAATGCTTCATCACCACTTTTCTCAATGAGTCTTGTGGCCCCAAACTTACGGGCCCATTCAAGCCTATTTTTATTAATTTCAACGACCGTTAAGTCCCTAATACCACCGGCTGATAGGATCTTTATTGCGAAGGTACCAACGGATCCAGCCCCAAGAACTAAGACCGAGTCTCCAAGAGATGCACCCGATAATCTTACGGCCCTTAACGATGTTGCTAATGGCTCAGTCAATGCACCCCTCACGGGATCGCTTACTGGGTATAAATTGTCGTATGGTGCCAATGCATATTCAGCATACGCGCCTGGGTAGTCAATGCCAATTATCTTCCTTTCAACACATAGGTTCTTAAGACCCATCTTGCAATACCTACAATGACCGCACCCAATGACCGGATTTACGGTGAATAACCTACCTATAATATCCCTAGGCACACCAGGGCCCACATCCTCAACAATGCCTGTGAATTCATGGCCCATCAACAATGGTGGTTTACGCAATTCATTCTTGCCTAAAAATCCCGACACGTCTGAGCCGCATATACCCACATGACTGACCTTGAGTAAAGCCCACCCAGGTCCAGGTCTGGGTTTTTCAACATCCATAATATCCATTTTCCTAACGGCCGTCCAGACTAAGGCCTTCATCATTATCCAAAGCCTTATCCTAATAAATAAGTATAAATACATACATGATGTATAATACTAAGTCAATGCGTATAATTATCTGTTAAAGCATCAATGCATAGAATGGTATGTGAACATCCTTTAACGGGCCCTTAATCATAATACCAGTTTTTGGCTGTATTTCAACCTCTAGTATTGTCGGTTGCACCGCCTGCCACCTCATTTTCCTAATAAATAGGTACCTCTTGAAGTCGCCCTCTGTCGTCTGTGCAAGTCCCGTTATGAATACTCCGGCTGCCAGGAACTCCTCAACCCCGTACCTCGAGATCACCCTGGCCCCCGTGGGTATTTCCGTGGTTATTATTGTTGTCACACCAACCTCCCTCTCAATACCCATGACCAAGGCCCTGATGTACTCTCTAAGAATCTGCACATCCTTCTCGAGCGTGACCAACGGCGCTATTGGGTCTATGACGAGCCTCTGGGCCTCCAGGGACTTCGCGTAATCGGCTATTGTGTATACCAGGGACTTGGCTATGGTCATTGGGTCCTTCTCCCTAATCTTCTCGATAATATCCATCTCAGGTATTAAGACCTCCAAGTAACCTTGTTCCCTAAGTGTCTCAAGGTCCCAGCCGAATCTCCTAACACCATTCATTAATTGGTCATAGGTCTCATCAACAGACACATAAATGCCAGGTTCACCATACCTAAAAATGCCATTTATTAAGAAGGATAACGATAACAAGGTCTTGCCAGTGCCAGTTTCGCCACTTATTAGGTATGTTCTGCCCTTAATTAATCCACCACCAAGTACCTCATCAAGTCCTGGAATTCCCGTGGGCGTTAAATCATAGTATAATGACATCAATCAAGATAACACGTTTAAGTAATATAAAGATTGCGGATATGCATTTTAATTTAACCAAGTGAACGTATGGCTTATCTAAGCTCTATCACGTACTTCTTAAACAAGTCCTTGAACTTCTCAATCGATATTACAGGTTTACCACCAACCTCAATGGGTTCCCTGGCAGGTGGTATCTTTAGGTAATTAGGTAGTCTCTGTGAATATCTCTCCTCAAACGTAGGCACGTTCGGGTTAACCAGGAATATACCGATGGGTACCCTATCATCACTCTCATACGACTTAACCAAGGCTTGAGCGGCCTTCTGCGGCAACTCCTCTGGGCTCTTCGCCACTGGGTCCCAACCCTCCTCCTGCAGGTCATAAACCCTCTTATTGTAGTAATCATACGTGTGTATATTGTCATATGTTACGCAGGGCTGTAACACGTCAATGAACGCCGCACCCTTATGGAGTATTGCCTTCTTGATCAATTCCTTGAGATGCTGAACCCTGGCTGCATAACCCCTAGCTATGAACGTATAACCGGAGGCAATTGCAAGCCCTATTGGATTAACCGCATCCTGAATATTAGGCTTAGGGAGTGCCTTTGGTTGTAGATTCCTCGTCAGTGTCGGGCTTGCTTGACCCTTTGTTAGGCCATACACCGTATTATCATGCATTATTACGACTAGGTCCACATTCCTCCTACCCAAAGCCACGAAATGCGCCGCGCCTATGCCAAGTAAATCACCATCACCGACATTAACAACAACCGTAAGGCCCGGATTAGCCAACTTAATACCCTCAGCGTATGGTAGGGCTCTGCCGTGTAGTGTATGTACACCTGTCACATTTACGAAATGCGGCGTCTTCCCTGAACAGCCTATTCCTGAAACCACCACCGTCTTCTCAGGCTCAAGCTGTAGATCCGCGAGGGCTTGGTACATGGCTGAAAGTATTCCAAAATTACCACATCCAGGACACCAATCAACCCAAACATCGGTCTTATAGTCATTTATTGTTAACTTCATCTTACGCTCCATAACTAATCACCTCCCTTGTACTACCCTTGAGCATATTCTTGATTGCGTTTACTAATTCATGAACATATATAGGTCTCCCTGTATATTTAACAATTGACCTATTGATCATGATGCCGGTGTTCATAGTCACCAGCCTTGAAGCTTGCGCCATGTAGTTGTGTTCCACAGCAACTAGATTATTGGCCTCGACTTCTTTTGTTAACTTGGTCAATGATTCCCTTGGAAATGGTATGAATGCCCTAATGTGATAGTAACCAACCCTCATTCCCTCACTATTCAACTCATCAATGGCCTTAACAGCCACACCCTTAACAAAGCCCCAGCCAATCAACAGTATGTCCGGCCTTTCTGGGCCGAAGTACGAGAACCTCCTCTCCTCAGGTATCTCCTTCTCCATGATGTCTAGCTTTCTCATTCTCTTATCAAACATATTGATCCTATTAACTGGATCCTCATTGATGTGTCCATACTCATCATGCTCATCACCCGAATACCACATCACGTAATCGCCAAGGAACGCCCTCGGCGATATTACACTTGATAGGTCAAACCTCTTATACACCTTAAGCCCCTTAGGTGCCAGGGTACCCCTAGTTATCCTAACGTTATTCAGGTCAGGCATTGGTATCGTTGCTATCGTGTTTGCCAAGAACTTATCAACAAGGTGTATAACCGGTACCTGGAAGACCTCAGCATAATTAAACGCGTCTATCGCATCGTAAAAAGCCTCCTCATGATCACCGCTTGCAAGTACAATCCTCGGGTACTCACCGTGGGATGCAAACACAGATGATAATAAGTCACTTTGACCACCTCTCGTTGGTTGCCCCGTACTAGGCCCACCCCTTTGATAGTACGTCACTACAATGGGAACCTCATTTTGCCCAGCCCAACCTAGCCCCTCAACCATTAGGTCAAAGCCAGGGCCACTCGTAGCCACTGAACTCCTTACGCCGGTCAACGCGGCACCTATTGCCGCGTTTATCGCTGCTAATTCATCCTCTGTCTGAAACACCACAAGGGAACCTTCACCACTTAATGTCTCATATTCCTCCAATGTGAAGCTCTCGTCTGCCGCAGGCGTGATTGGGTAATATGCCTGGAACCTGACCCCAGCCACTATCTTAGCCATGGCTATTGCATCATTACCACTGGCCACCAGAAACTCCCTGGCACTAATCCTTGGTTGCTCAAGCTTAAGCTCTGACCCAAATTGACCCTTGACAAGGCCCATCACTATTTGCGCCATTGACTTATTATGTCTATATACATCCTCCCTAGTGAACCTTCTTCTAAGGCTGTAGTCAAGGCTTTCCTCATTAATATCTGTTATTGCAGCCACGGCACCAACTAGGATCGTGCTTATATATCTGGACGCTTGTGACGGTACTATACCCTCGCGCTTCTGTATCTCCATGAGTAGCTCCTTAAAGCTGAGGGCAACGACACGAGCCTTCCTACTGTTCTGTAAATACTTGACCACCGACCTCACAGTACCATCAAGCCCAAGTCCCTTAAACTGGGCACCCAATCTATCCCTCAAGTCCTTCTCCATACTAGGTATGCCGGCATAATTAACGGAGTCATCATCACTATTATAGATTAAGTAACCACCATCCCTAAGGTCATTGAAGTGCGTGAACACAGTCTCTGCATCCATGGCGGCCACAATATCAACGGGATAACTAAGGTGCTTAGGTAATTCAGTGGCTGAGACCGTGGCATGGACGTAACTATGCCTACCCTTAATATTCGAGAAGTACTCCCTATCGGAAATAACGCCATAGCCAGACTTAGAAAAGGCCCATGAAAGTATCTCAGACGTGGTCTCTAAACCACCGCCCTGAGGCCCACCAAGAACATATCTCAACTCAATCATCTGCATCACCCATTATGCGTTCCATACCTATCAAGGTCCTATTAAAACCCCAATATAAAAAGAGTCCTCTAGTTATCAGTTAGAATAAAAGGTTATAAATTATTAATTATTTAAAATCAGCATAAATAATTTAAAAATGATTAACATAGATCACCAATAATTAATGAATATTATTCTTACAAGTAAGGTATAAATAATAAATAATTCTATAGTCATCTTAATAAAATATTAAAAACTTCTTAATAAAAACTTAAACGCAAAGGGCACAGATAAGTAATTTGATGAGAGAGGAGGAATTCATACCCCATGCTATTCACACGTGGTTTGGCTACTTTAAGGACCGTATAGTCACTAAGGAGGAGGGTGCTAAGCATAGTCGCTTCTCGAAGGATGCCGAGAATCGGTTGAGGGAAACATTGTCAACATTCGGCTGGGTCTACTGTATTGACTGTAAGCACCCAATCTTCGATCTTGAGGAAGCCCTTGAGCATTTGAGGAAGGGCCACGTACTAACTAATAGGTTCATGCCAGACGAGGTTGCGCCGGAGGAAGTTCCAATGGTTAGTTAAGTGCGGAGCCCTAACTTTAAAAATTTAAAATCAAACTATCCCTGAAAGGACCCACACGCATTACTTAATTCCTGCTTTAATGATTCATCCCGTTTGTCCCTACACTTTCATTTCATTCATTTTGTGTTCATTCATGATCGAGTGTAGGGACTTAGCCCTCAACCACCTGCCGAGCTTTACGACAGGCGGGTCATGGGACCCCTTCGACCCCAACAGCACGGGGGTCACATCTCCAGCCCTTTTCAACAAGTTGTACAGTGAGACAACATCCCTATGCCATTTCTCTTTTCCCCTCTCGCAAACACCAACCCTTGGGGCAATGCCCCCATCGGGTTGGTAAATGATCTTCGATCCGTGGATTGGACACGTTGAGGAAGTATAAGAAGGATTAACTAAGACCACGGGGACACCAAACTCCCTAGCCTTCTCAATAATAGCATTCTTCATAGATGAAAACGCTGAACGGTAAATTCTCAACCTAAGCTGAGAGTCTTTAACATCCTTAACCATATGTTCTGGAGTATTTCTTGGCAAGTCCTCCAAAATTATGGCACTACTACTTTCGTAAGCTTCCTTAACGATCAGCTTAGCCAACTTCCTCCTAACATCAGCCTTTTTATCTCCCTCTCTCAACTTCTTTAACTTCCTCTTAACATCCCTATCCTTAGTTGACTTACCAGTGGTCATCGACTTCCTCCTATACTCATAACCTAGAGTAATTTTCTTGGTGTTAGCCTCTAAAAGAATCGGTTTTTCATCAATTAATACAGAGACTGAATTCTCATTGAGATCAACTGGGATGAAACCCTTAGGCTCGTAAGGTTTAGGCTCATCCTTCTTAAAGACAATATAGAGTTCCACCACATTACCCTTTAACAATTTAAACCTAGCCTCACTCGCAATCCTCCAGCCCTTATTATAATATTCCCAAAAGATCTTAGGGAAGGTTGGAGAAATGAGAACCTTACCCTTCTTTGTGGAAATTGAGATTATACTAAGGCTGAACTTCCACAAGTGGTCATCTAAGTGCACAGTAACCATCCTCACTGACGGTTTATCAGTATAAGCCCTACCCCTCTTCTTTAACTTCTCAAAACTGTCTAATCTCTCACTCGCATCCTCACAGGCAGTGTAAATGTAGTGTGACGGTAAGTCCTTATGCTTCTCCCTCTCTTCCCCATAAATCCCAGCCTTAATCCTAGTGAAGGAGGCAGTTTTGCTTGACAGCCCATAATTTATTGCCTCCTCTAGAACCTCTCTGTACTCCTCCTCAACTTCTTTAAGCGCTGAGTATGTGGCGTAGTCGACCCTAACTCTTAACTTCACCGTCCTATCCATCTAGCTCACCCATCAACTTTTTTACACCTTGAACGAGGACTGTCTTCTTGTGACTTCTCATTCCGTAAATTTTCCCAGCGAATGAAGCAATGATGGAGATTAAGTCTTCTACGAGTTCCTGCGTAGCATCTTTGGGCTCCTCGCCGAAAACTATCTCGATCTTAACACCCATGGTTGAGAAGAACTCCTCTAAGTACTCAAAGCCGAACCTCGTTAACCTATCCTTGTAGGTTATTAATACGACATCAATACTCCTTCCCTCAACCAGCTTGAATAGCCTTAACAATCCTTTCCTTTGCGTGTTTAACCCACTAGCTATATCTTTTAGCACTTCAACTACCTTGTAACCCTTTGCCATTGCATAATTTGTCAAGTAGTTTATTTGCCTCTCTAAATCCTCTTTTTGATCAGCTGATGAAACCCTTGCGTAAATTACAGCCCTTATTTCCTCCCTCCTCTCTAAGTATTTCTTAATCTCACTGTAAGGTATCCTATACTTCCCACCCTCAGTTGTTACCACCCTTATCTTCCCTTCCCTGACCCACCTTAACAAGGTTGAGTATGAAATGCCAAGGAGTTGACAAGCCTCCTTAGGTCTCAGTAGTCTCTCCGCAAAAATAGTTGATAATAAATGAATATAAAAAGATTTTTATTAACATGAGAAAGGATTCATCCCCAGAACCCTAACCACACTATTCAGTAAGTTGCATATGTCCTTCACTGCGGCGTCCCTTGATGTATATATGTTCATGATACCCTCGGGATCAACACCATTATATTGATACTGATGAAGCGCCAACGCGAGCAGGGACTCTTTCTCAAGGCCAAGTAACTTACCCACATCGCGAATCATGGAGGTGGGCATGTAGGCTATTACCTTATCAACATTCTTAATACTATTGCGAAGCTCCTCCCTCCTCTCACCGGCCAATGCGGCAAGCAATGATTTAAATGCCTGAAACGCCTTATCGGCGGCGTTCCTGGTGTAACCCTCGACCAACAACCTTAATGCTAACCTAACCTCAGCCGAAGCTTCAGCTCTCCTGGCCTCAATGTATGCCCGTAGATCCTTCCAAGGCTTACCAAGTTGCTCAGGCAACATGAACCTATATCTAAGGTAATGCCATTCCTCAATAAAAGCCTTATCATTAACTCTAATCAATTAAATGAGCCATACTTTCGATTAAGTACTTATTATTTAAATGTATATATTTGAATAATGTTAAATATAAATCTAAACATTAATGATCATTGAGTACCGTCAAAGTATTTGGGTTGTTACGATATTAATGACTAAAACGTGAGTAAATATTGATCACCATGGCCGGGCGTAACTCAGTATGGCCTCGGGTCGTGCTTATGGTTACGATATTCGTCTACGTGGCTTACGGCATTATGGCGTGGTATACGTTCACGCATTTACCGCCAATACCCGCAGCCGTGGTTACTGAGAATGGTACTGTATTATTTACTTACAATGATGTGGTCATGGGCAAGTACTACTTCCAGAAGTATGGGCTTATGGATTACGGATCAATACTAGGCATGGGGGGTTACTTTGGTATTGACTTCACATCATACGCCCTGAGGATTTACGAGGATACCGCCGCGCATTACCTGGGCTTTGACGCTGTGCCTCAGGACAATGCAAGTGCCATGGCCATCATAAGGCAGGATTTAATGCCAATTAAGGCAGACCCAACGCCTAAGGACGATGCCATTGTTGTTAGCAATGAATTCGCCCAGGGATTCTACAATGCTGTCAAGTTTCACTCCTGGATGCTTGGCCTGCATCTGAACAATTTAGGTTAAAGCCTGACCTAATAACCAATGAGACCATTGTCAGGGATTTAGTCGCCTACTTCACGTGGAGCTTCATGATTGTAATGCAGGGTTATACCAATGGCTTCCCATATATGCCGGGCCTAATTGAGCCTGCGGTTAACGTAACCTACACCTCCTGGATCACGTTATTCACAATAATACTTATCGTAATGTCCATGACGGGCTACGTAGTACTTAAGCTCATGGATTACTGGAATGAGCCGAGGCTAAACATACAATTACCACCGCCTAACGATACACAAAGACTTACCCTACTCGCCTTCCTACTTGCTGGAATAGCCCTCGGGATACAGGGACTTCTTGGCGCCTATACAATGCATTTATACGCAGATACCATCATTATATGGCATAAACCTAATACCAGTATTACCCTTCAACATCAGTAGAGCCCTTCATTATACCCTTACCGTACTTTGGATTGCAGTAACCTGGATTACCTTTTCCTTCTTCGTATTCCCATACTTCGGACTAAGTGTGACTAGGGGACAAGTACTCACGGTGTTAATTATCGGGGTTTTGACCTCAATCAGCACATTGCTCGGTATATGGATGAGCTACCTCCAGTTGATACCAGCACCCTGGTGGTTTATAATAGGAGCTCAAGGACGGGGTGCAACAACCCAGGGCACTTTATGGCTAATACTAATAACGGCGATACTGGGCTACGTATCATACCTATGGAACAAGGCGTCAAGAACAGCGCCTGAACCATTAAGATCCTTTGCAAAGATACTCTCGATAACCATAGCAGGTACGGTGGCCGGCGCCTTCATAGGTGCGCTGCCAATCGTACAACCCTGGCCAGATTTCCAGGTGGATGACGATACATGCATTTGTTGAGGGCTTCTGGCCGCCCATAGTGGTTACAGTCATAGTCGTGCTCCTCGTCATAGCTGGCTTAATACCGCCTAAGTTGGGTACTGCGGTCGCGGGTATGGATGCCATCCTAGAAATAGTCACTGGCATGATTGGGATGATGCACCACTACTACTTCAATGGTTTACCCACATTCTGGACGTATGTGGGGGCCGTCATGGGCACTCTCGAGGCAATACCGCTGGGCTTTGTAATAATTTATGTAATATTGCTGTGGCGTAGGGGCGAAATTAGGACTGAGCTTCAAAAGACCATCGTAACCTATGCCTTAGTCGCGGGTATTGGCGGTGGTATAGGCGTTGTGGCGTTTGGCGCCAGCCTCATAAACCTACCCCTACTCAACTACTTCCTACATGGTGCACAAACCACAATGGCGCATGTTCACCTGGCCTTTCCATTGGCTTACGGCTTACCCAGCATATTAATGTGGGTGGTTGCCTTCGCACTATCCGGTGGCTTTAGTGATGGGGATCTTAGGTACATGAGGTGGGCAGCCATCATCATAGGTGTTGGCTTCTACCTTCAAGCATTACTATCACTAGTACCTCTAGGCGTATTACAGTTCATATATGAGTTTAAGTACGGCTATTGGTTCATAAAGACTATAATAACACCAAGTGGTCATTCTGGCTTCTGGGAGTTGCCATTAGTTGATGAATTCGTTTGGCTTAGGATGATTGGCGTCTTAGTCGCAGCGCTTGGCTTCGCCATAGTGTTATATTTGGAATGCTCCTTAGGTTTAGGAAGGCATTGAGCAAACCATTACTTGAAGCCTTGGGTGCGAGTAGGTCTTACTAATCATCCCTAGTTCTTAATTAATTAAAAATTAAAACCGGTTTTTCCATTATCATCGTAGAAATACTTTGATTCACTGTTAATAAGTACCATAATGAATCTTATAGTACTAATGATGAGAATTAAGGTTAAACGCATTTATGATGAGCCCGACCTCAGCGATGGCGTTAGAGTACTTGTTGATAGGTTATGGCCCAGGGGCTTAAGTCGTGAGAGGGCTAGGATAGACGTGTGGTTAAGGGATTTAGCGCCGAGTGACGAATTGAGGCGTTGGTTTAACCATGACCCTGCCAAATGGGATGAGTTTAGGCTTAAGTATTGGAGTGAGCTTGATAGAAATATTAACGATTTAAGCAAATTATTAAGTATAATACGTGGTAATGGTGCCGTAACCCTACTTTATGCCACTAGGGATAGGTTACGTAATAATGCCGTGGCACTCGCTGAGTACTTAAGGGTTAGGTATGGGTTTGATTACGAGGTTATTTAGGTCTATCCTCATCAATGGTAATGCCGATCTCCTCAAAATAGTGCATCACAACCTTCTTAAGGGTCTTCCTAAGTAACTCACTAACCGTAGATATTGACAAGCCAAGCTGCTTAGCCAATTCCTTAAGGTTAACCTCCCTATCGAAATACCCCATCTTATACGCAAGGAGTAGGACCTCCAACTGCCTTTCCGTGGGACTCGGCATGGGCAATTGCTCCATGTCAAGAACCCTCACCTTAACACCACTGGACCTCAACTGCCTAATACTCGTTCTCAATCGCTTAATGCCTGGTGAGAGCACAGTATAAACAATGGAGTCCTCATTACCCGGCTTACCACCCTCCACGAGAAGCCCAGCCCTACTTAACGCCCTACAGGCGCTACAACTTGGCGCTGAGACCCACAGGGTTTCCTCATCAATCACGTTAACCTTAAGCCCACTCCTCCTTAAGTAATTAAGTAAGTCCCTGTCCACGGGCTTATCTAACTTAACTAGGTGCGTTGATACCTCATCACCCACGTTAACCCTAGCTATGCTAAAGTTCAGATTGAACGCCTTGAGTGCGTTCTGAACCCTGCAATCACCCCTATGAGCCTCAAGTATTACCTTTAAGACCACGACATCTTAACATACCAGGGTTAATAAAGCAGTAGTGTACGTTCCCTCAATTTACCAGTCATCGGGTCAACCTCAAGCTCGAGAACCTCGAGCGTAGTTACGCCGGTTAAAACCTTATCGACCATATTCGACACAAGCACAGGCACAATCTCACCCTTACCCTCAATCTTAACCCACGCCCTAGACCTGTCAGCCTCAATAACCCCTAGCCCCCGTCTCAACCCTAGACCTACCAGTGATGCGTAGGCTGAGTTCGTTGGCTAATGACTTAAGTATTGCCGTCAGAGTAGCGTCAGTGTCAACCAAGGCCCTAACCTCAACAACCCTACTCAAATCAGCATTACCGACCTTGGTATTAGCCCACACATGGCCCATTAATAAAGTGGTGCTTACGGGATTAATAGCCCTTAAGGCATTAGGGGCACGGACCTAGCCATGGAACTTTCTCACCATACCCCTTCTCAACATAACTCCTAAACCACTCCTCCTCAAATTCCCTGGGAACCCTCGGCTTCTTAACAACGTCGTAGTAGTCATAGGGCTTAATGTCAAGTATGGGAGTCCCTGTCCAGGCGTCGAGACCCCTCAACCACAGCCTGGGTGGTTCAACCTTAACGAGCTCCAGCACCGATAAACCAATGGGGTTTGGCCTTAACGGATATCTAGTGGCAAATATGCCGACCTCTTTATCCGTTCCCTTCAGTCTAACCCTGAGTCTGACCTCCCTCTGCTCATGGAATATGTAAATGAGCATTACGTGGGAGTACTCCTCAAGTCCCAGCAATCCATCCACGTACTCATCATAAACCCTAACAACGCCAATGAAGTCATACCTAGTGGCGTATCGACCCCTCTCTGGCTCATCAGGTCTTGGAAAGCCTACCTCAACATAGCCAATGGGCTTAAACGCGTACTCAACCATTGACTGAGTAAAGCATGGGATTAGATAAACCTTGCTAGTAACCATGAATAAAGGCATTTATAGCCATGCCCAGGCACCTTCTAGGCTGGAGATGGAAGAACCCATAGTTCATCCCTGGAAGGACATTAACAAGTATATCGAGACCAGGGCCAAAGAGACACTCTACGAGCTTGAGTTGGCGGAGGAATTCCTAAAGAATGGGCTGTACAGGAATGCTGCGGGTAAGGCATTCCAGGGCTGGAAGGCTGTCCTAGCAGTCCTGGCCGCCAACTCACGTAGCGAATTGGCAGGTGAGTTCAGGGGCTTCGTTAGACTTAAGGAGAGGGTCAGGGTTGAGGCTGGTTAAGTACCTGCTTTCTAAGTACCTGGTTGAGTATAGGCGTGACCACTTAAGATCAGTGGTATCGATAGGAATGTGGTCGAGGAGACTGTTAGAATTAAGGAGAAGGTCCGCGTAATAACGGCGCTTAAGTATGGCTCGCTAGTGAAATTAAAATTGGGAAAGAGGGGATTTCAGGCCCGTGGGCTCTGGGTGGGGCAGTTTAGGTTTGACATGACCTTGGCTATTGCCCAAGCCCTCTCGGTGCTGCCCTCGCCCACTGCCTCTTCATGCATTCTTCTCAATGCCTCGCAGACCTTGGCAACTAGCTCCTGATGCTTCATGACTTCGCTATAACTTATGTAGACCACAAAATCATTACCTTGCGGGGATAGCTCGGCATTGTAGTCCGTATTTCTTAGTCTCTCCAGGATTGCTCTGGCATCCTCAAGCCTTTTACGCTTGATCCTTAACTCCACGCCACCATTATTTTTCACGTGCACATTCATCCAAACGCCGGCAACCTCAACCAATGACCTACCTATCGGCTTAATCTTCGTGCTGGCCAACGCCAGTAATCGCCTGAACTTCTCGGCGTCGGACAATTGGCTTAAGTCCTCAATCATTACCCTAATCAATGTATTGCTAAGCCACTTCCTAGCGAGCTCGACGGCTTTCGAGCTATTAATACTATAGTATTTAATGACTTCACGATCAATATCCCTGAAGCCGATGGCCTTCATCCTATCGATGATGCCCCTCCACAACTCGTGCTTCGAATCACCAATCACGAGCCTAATCGTCTTCTTCTCAACATTGATATTACCATCTCCAAGAATAGCAAACAATAGGAACGTTAGGAACTCATCATCACTAAACTTAGAAACCTCCTCGGCGACCCTGGCCTTGTTCTTAGCCTTGTTTCTATGGTCGACGGCCGTTAAACGCCACTTGATGTTGATGTTGGTCTCATTGAGGTTCATACCTTCTATGTGCATAGCATTTCTTCCAGGCCACGTTACTAACCATGCGATGACCTGCCATGTTTGATTAGTGCTCATCTCCGGGTAGCACTTTTTATTAATTGAGCCGTCTGTTAGGAACAAACCATGCTGCAATGGCTTGAGCGCGTTATCGCCAAATAGCTTGGGAGTTACGGCGCTAGTACTTCTAGAGCTAACCAATGATACGTTTATTGCTACGCCACTTCCTCTGACCCTAGTTACCTCAATTGCTATGTGCTCCGTGTATAGGTGTGTCATGAAGCTTTTATCCTCATTAAACGGTTCTCCTCGTATGATTATTGTTACCTCGTTTCTCCTTAACTTTTCGATTAATTCCTCAAGCTCTCTTCGATAAGTCCTCAGCCATTTTTCCCTGGCTTGCCTTGCGAGCTCAATCATCTTCTTGGCTACCTCGATCATTGCCTTCCTCAGTTCGGCGATGGTTGGGTCATTGCTCTCCTTGGCCTTCCCCTCCATCGCCATTAACCAGTTGCTTAGTTCGTTGATTGTTTGATCGAATGGCGTCGTTGAGTCACTCAGCAACACGTCTCTGTGCTCCTCCAACCTCCTCATGAACTCATTGATCAACTTCATCACCTTCTCAACCACCTTTGGATCGCTGACCTCCTCACCACATTGAAGTCGCTTATCGCCCTCGACCTTCACGCCCCAGCAAATCCTCAAGCCATTAAGAGCCATGGAACATCCGTAGGATTAATCCTCAACGAGACTAATAAGTCACTACCGACACAGCGCTGGATTGGGTTAAGCACGAGGTTGAAAGCGAACAAAACGCAAAACGGGAGTAAGGCGTACAAGCTCTACGCCGACTTCACCTACCACGCCCTCGGCAACCGCACATACGCGTACTACAGCCCCAGCATGTACAGGGCGGAAGGCGGTGTGGAATTATTGAGGTTGATAGGTTCGGTTTGGTTGTTGGGTAACGCTTTTATAGGTCCTTTCCCCAGCCTTACCGTGGTTGGGGTTAGGAAGTTGACGGTTACTAGGGCGCCCGTGAACCCAAGCGAGTTGGGCATCGACTCGCTACCCTACGTCGGTGTTATTGGTGGTAGTGGGCTTGATAGGGAGGGTTTGCTGAGTCGTTACTTGGACCTCGACATGGTTAGGCAGGACATTGCAGCAATAATCGAGGGTGGTAAAAAGATAATATCATCACTAGCCAATACCCAGCGCTCTGGCTAGGTTCCCTGGGCTTTGTTGCCTCTCCTAAGGCTCCTAACCAGTAACTCACCGCGCCTTGAGAGCCTGTAGTAAACGTGGTGCTTACGAACTTCATTACTAAGCTTAAACTTGGCAACACTCCTCTTGAGCGTCTTACCACCCCTGACCCTCTCAATTAAGCCCATCGACTCAAGCTTATCGAGAATCTGCAACACCTCCTCGAGCGGAATACCCGTGTTAATGGCTATTGACTTACCATAATCCACATTAGCCCTCTTCAGGTGCATAAGTACGGCAATGTCCTTATTCGTGAGTCCATCCATATGGTATGGATTAGTATTGCAGAGCTACGTTAATTAAGCTTGACTTAGTCAAAATTTGGGACAATAATGTGGAATAGATAGTATTTAAGATAGGGTAGGTATTTAGCGTCTAGGAGGCGCCCAAGGAGGTTATTGATGCTGTAGAGAGCCTCGACATTGATATATTGATATTAGGAAATTGATGAATTACCTTAAGGAAAGGTTAAGCTAAACAATAAGTAAATTTTGTTAGGTGTATTTTCATTAACAATTGAACTTTCCGCAGTTGTTTAGGTGATGCCGTACTTTTTCTTTAACTCATTGATCTCCATAACCCACTTCTCATGCCCTGTCTCATTCTCAATATCCTCAATGGTTCTCGAACTCTCTAGCGTATCCAATGCCAGTGACCCAGGGAATAACACGTCATTCTCCTTCTTAATATGCTGTGTGAGGTGGTCTGCAAGGAGCTTTAAATGATCTATTAATGCCTGCCTTGCACCTTCATCCTTATTATCAATCCACATCCTGAGTAATTCCTCACTTATCCTTATCAAGTACCTGGCAATGCCGTGCTCAGTAACCATGACATAAACAGGACTACCCTCAAATGGAAATAACCTTAGGTTTAATGATGGGAACAATATGTACTCCTCCTTAGCATGATGGCACTTATCAATAAATGCATCAAAGAACCTTATTAAAAACTCAAGGTCCCTGGCGTCAGAGTTATCGTTATTCACTATCTTATAAAGGACTTTAAGTGACTCAAGGATAACATCATGATCCTTAATTAAATTATCAATCACATACGCGGTATTAACCCTAATAACCATACGCAATCAGATGTAAGGCAGCGGGAGGATAATTAAATAATTTAATTTCGTGACAATGCACGCACACACTTACGAAAAACGTCACAAGAACCCTTAATGAGGTCGTGAATGAATTATTATGCATATTTACGCATTGCTTTATATATTTTTATAATTATTTAAATTCATATCAATATGCACGGTACTTATCAAAACATTTTGATTCTCCCTATATTAAGGAAAAGATAAAAAGCCAAAAACAAAGTATGAGTATGCCTAAGCGCGAAGAGGTATTGAAGAGGTATGGCATTCGTGGAAGTCCCACTACAGGCCTTATAGCTGGTACCATAGCATTCTTCGCAGGATTTGCTGCGGTTGCACTATTTGGTATAACGGTGCATACCGTGGCACCATTACTGCATTTAAACATTATTGAGGTCGGTTGGTTAGTGGCTATACCATTGGTAACCGGTGCCCTACTTAGGATACCCTTTGGTGCGCTCGTTGATAATGTGGGTGGTAGGAGGATCATACTAACGCAGTTAATCATTGCCATAATAGGCATGATTGGCTTAATACTAACCCTGCACGCCATATTAACGCACTCCATAGGATCAAGCATACTGGGTTATGCCCTACTCATGCTATTTGGCGCCGTTGCCGGCACGGGAATATCAACATTCGCATCGGGCATAGCATACGTATCTTACTGGTTCCCACAAAGACGACAAGGCTACGCCCTCGGAGCCTATGCAGGGTTTGGTAATGCGGCGCCGGGAATATTCACGGCAATACTGCCATATGCCTTAGCAGGCCTTGGGTTAATTGGCGCGTATACCGCGTGGGCGGTGTTCCTAGTAATAATGACTGCGGTATTTACCATCATAGGTTATGACGCCTACTACTTCCAATTAGTAAAGAGGGTTGGTCATAATGAGGCTGAGCGCCTAGCCAAGGAGCTGGGGGAGGAATTAATACCAAGCGGCTCTGCAATTAGGAGCCTGAGTGAGTCGGCCAGGATTTGGCGTACGTGGTTACTAGTCATAATGTACTTCATATCCTTCGGTGGCTTTGAGGCATTAACAGAGTGGTTACCAACGTACTGGACTAATTACTTATCGTTGGGTATTGCCATGGCGGGCTTTATGACGGGCGTAGTATACTCATTAATCACGGCATTAATGAGGGTACCCGGCGGCTGGTTTAGCGATAAATGGAGTGGTGAGAGGGTAGCGATTATCTCCTACATAATCCTGGTTATTGGAAGTATAATCATGATGTTGAGCCATAACTTCGCCCTTAGCACCGTAGGGACTATAGTAATGGCCATCGGCATGGGCATCGCGAATGCAGCAGTATTTAAACTCGTACCTAAGTACGTCCCAGAGGCTGTTGGCGGTGCCACCGGCTGGGTCGGGGGCTTAGGCTCGGCGGGTGGCTTACTGATACCGCCGGCTATGGCTACCTTCGTCGCAATATATGGCCATGTTGGTTATGCATTAGGCTTCATGATATATACGGTATTTGGCTCACTCTCAATAATCTTTGCAATAATACTTTATTGGCATGAGCACAAACATAAATAATAATGAGCAACTGTGATTAAATATGCCGTCTCCCCTCGATGAGGTTCTTTGGGTTTCCCTGCCCTACATAGTCATTGTAGTATTTATTGGTGGTCATGTTTACAGGTATGCAGTTGATCAATATGCCTGGGCCTCCAAATCCAGTGAGTTACTTGAGAAGCGTTGGTTAAACATGGGGTCCCAACTCTTTCATTGGGGTATACTTATCGTAATCCTAGGCCATATAGTGGGTTTATTGGTACCTCCAGGCGTCACTCAAGCCATGGGCATAACTACCGAGGAGTACCATAGAGTGGCTATAGTCCTTGGTGGCGCCTCCGGGCTTGTGGCTTATCTTGGTGCTTGGATCCTCCTCTTAAGGCGACTCTTGATAACTAGAGTTAGGAGGACTAGTGATGCAACGGACTTCCTCGTATTAATATTAATAATAGTGACGATGACCCTTGGATTATACAATACATTGATATATGATGTGTTCGTACATCCATTCCCCTATAGGTCAACGATAGGTGCATGGTTAAGATCGGTACTTACCCTACAGCCTAACCCTAATTATATGGTTGATGTTCCAATAACATTTCAATTACATATAGTCTTTGCCTACATACTATTCCTCGTATGGCCATTCACAAGGCTTGTCCATGTCTGGAGTTACCCAATATTCTACCTTAGGAGGGCCTGGATAATATATAGGAGGGCCAGAAGGCCGGAGGTGGTGGTGCATGCCTAGGGCTAACTTCATTAAGGAAATCTTTAGGCATTTCTTACCCAGGGAGAGATTTAATAGCGGCTGGAGCGAGGTTGATAATGCTGATAGGGCTTGGGAGGACCTTTATAGGAATCGCTGGCAATTCGATAAGGTTGTTAGGTCCACACATGGCGTTAATTGCACTGGCTCCTGTAGTTGGAGGGTCTATGTTAAGGATGGTATAGTGGTTTGGGAGCATCAGGCGGTTGATTACCCGACCAATGGCCCCAACATGCCTGAGTATGAACCGAGGGGCTGTCCAAGGGGTGCTTCGTTCTCATGGTACATATATAGTCCATTGCGTATTAAGCATCCATATGTTAGGGGCGAGCTCATGAGGCTGTGGAGGGAGGCTATGTCTAAGTTTGGTGATCCCATAAAGGCTTGGGAATACATAGTCACTAATCCTGAATTGGCAAGTAAGTATAAATCCGCCAGGGGTAAGGGAGGCTTCGTTAGGGCTTCCTGGGATGAAGTCCTTGAATTAATATCAGCCGCGCTCATATACACCATAAGGACCTATGGGCCTGATAGGATATTTGGCTTCACGCCAATACCCGCAATGTCCATGGTAAGCTTCTCATCTGGATCGAGGTTCCTTGAATTAATAGGTGGTGTAATGCTGAGCTTTTACGATTGGTACGCAGACCTACCCATAGCTTCGCCCCAGGTATGGGGTGAGCAGACCGATGTTCATGAGAGCGCTGATTGGTTCAACTCAATGTACATAATAGTTTGGGGTACGAACATAGCCATGACGAGGACCCCAGACGCTCACTTCCTAGCTGAGGCCAGGTATAGAGGTACGAAGGTGGTTGTTGTGACCACGGATTATACCGACGTTACAAAATTCGCAGACTTATGGATAGCGCCCAGGCCAGGCACTGATGCTGCCTTGGCTATGTCGATGATTCACGTCATATTGAAGGAGTTCTACGTGGATAGGCAGGTGGATTACTTCATAAACTACGTTAAGAGGTATACAGACTTACCGTTCTTAGTAGTATTAGAGAGAAGTGGAGATTCCTACATACCGGGTAGGTTCCTGAGGGCTTCAGACTTAGGACTGAATGTACCAAATGCGGAGTGGAAGACCGTAGCCCTCGACTTAAATACTAAGCAGTTAGCCATCCCCAATGGTAGTATTGGATTTAGGTGGAGTAATGAGGGTAAGTGGAACCTTAAGCTCGAGGACTCAATAACGGGTAAACCCATAGATCCTGCGTTAACATTATTGGGCATGCATGATGATGCAGTATTGGTTCAGACCTACGTTTTTGATGATAAGGGGCCAATACCTATCATCAGGGGAGTTCCCGTTAAGAGATTGAGTATTGGTGGTAAGGACTTACTGGTCACGACTGTCTACGACTTATTGCTTGCCCATGTAGGCGTCAACAGGGGCTTACCTGGTGATTATCCATTAAGTTATGATGATCCTAAGCCATTTACGCCGGCCTGGCAGGAGGTGATAACGGGTGTTGATAGGAGGGTTGCAATTAGGGTTGCAAGGGAATTCGCTAGGAATGCTGAGTTGACTGGGGGTAGGTCTATGGTCATCGTAGGCTCAGGCATTAACCATTGGTACCACTCAGACCTCATCTACAGGGCGATAATAACAATGCTTATGCTGCTCGGAACCATAGGTGTTAATGGAGGTGGCTGGGCGCACTACGTGGGTCAGGAGAAGGTTAGGCCCCTTGATTCCTGGTCCCACATAGCCTTCGCCCAGGATTGGGTTAGACCACCAAGGCTCCAGAATACCACGTCATGGTCCTACATACATAGTGACCAGTATAGGTATGAGGACCTAAGCATGGGTAAGGTTGCCGTTAACCCCGAGTATGAGCATCCAGTGGACTATAACGTTATTGCGGTCAAGAATGGGTGGCTACCATTCTATCCGCAGTTCAGCATCAATCCAATAAGACTCTACGATGAAGCCACTAAGGCTGGGGCAAGGAGTGATGAGGAGGTTATTAAGTACGTAAAGGAAGGACTTACGAGGGGTAACATAAGGTTCGCTGTTGAGGATCCCGACGCACCGGAAAACTTCCCAAGGGTATTATTCATGTGGAGGGCTAACTTCCTCGCCTCGAGCGGTAAGGGTCATGAGTACGTACTCAAGCACCTACTAGGCACAGATAACTCGGTGATGGCTAAGGAGGGATTGATAAAGCCTAAGCTCGTCAATTGGCGTGAACCCGCACCCATAGGAAAGCTTGACTTAGTGGCCACGATTGACTTCAGGATGAGCACATCAGCGCTATACTCAGACATAGTGCTACCTGCGGCGACCTGGTATGAGAAGAATGACCTAAGCACCACGGACCTACATCCGTTTATACACCCATTTAACCAGGCCATACCACCACCCTGGGAGACTAAGGCTGATTGGGACATATTCGTGGCGTTAGCCAAGAAATTCAGTGAGATGGCGTGCAAATACCTAGGCAAGGTCAAGGATGTGGTTGCCGTACCGTTACTGCACGACACGCCTGGCGAACTGGGCAATAGGTCTGGCCCGAACATTGTTATCGTTGAGCGTGATTACTGCGATGTATACCATAAGATGATCACGCTCGGTCCCCTAATTAAGGATTCAATAGGTGCTAAGGGTATTACGTGGAGTGCCAGGGAGGAGCATGAGGGAGTCGGTAGACTTAACGGGATTGACGAGCACGGTCACCCACTATTGGTTAGGGATTATCAGATTGCTGAGGCGATACTGCATTTATCTAGTACTACTAATGGCGAGGCATCGTATAAGGCATACAAGGCGCTTAGTGATAGGGTTGGTATTGACTTAACGCATATTGCGGAAAATCAAAGGGAGGTGGTGATACACTTCAGTGATCTATCCTACCAGCCAAGGAGAGTGTTAAGGACACCCATTTGGAGCGGTAAGGAATCTGAGGAGAGGCCATACACGCCATTTGCATTAAATGTGGAGGACTTAGTGCCTTGGAGAACGTTGACGGGTAGGCAGCACGTGTACCTAGATCATGAGTGGATCATAGAGTTTGGGGAGCAGCTACCGACGTATAAACCCCCCGTTGCCCAGGTACCGTTTAATAGCGGTGAGGGACCTAGCATTAGTGGTAAGTACTTGGTTGCACGTTACTTGACGCCGCATGGTAAGTGGCAGATACACTCAACATACATGGATAATCAAATAATGCTAACACTATTTAGAGGGGGTCCCGTTATTTGGATTAATAGCGATGATGCCAGGGAGATGGGTATTAAGGATAATGATTGGGTCGAGGTAATTAATAGAAATGGTGTAATCGTGGCTAGGGCTGTCACGTCGATAAGAGTTCCGAGGGGTACCGTGATCATGTATCATGCCCAGGAGAGGACTGTGAATGTCGGTAAGTCCAAACTGACTAATAGGCCGGGTGGTACCCATAACAGCGCCACTAGGGTTAGGGTTAAGCCGACACACATGATCGGTGGTTATGCCCAATTAAGTTGGGCGGTTAATTACTACGGCCCGGTCGGTACCCAGAGAGATGAGGTTGTGATAATTAGGAGGTTGGGGTGATGGTGATGAGGGTCCTGGCCCACATCTCCATGGTCATGAACCTCGATAAGTGCATTGGCTGCCATACGTGTAGTATAACGTGCAAGAATACCTGGACTAATAGACTGGGTGCGGAGTACATGTGGTGGAATAATGTCGAGACAAGGCCAGGTGTTGGGTATCCGAGGCGTTGGGAGGATCAGGAGAGATATAAGGGTGGTTGGGAGTTGAGAAATGGAAGGCTTAGGCTTAGGATTGGCGGTAAGATTTCAAGATTGCTGAGGATATTCTATAACCCATACCTACCCACTATTGATGATTATTACGAGCCTTGGACCTATGATTATGAACGACTAATAGAGGCTGAACAGGGTGAACAACCTGTTGCCAAGCCAAGGTCATTAATAACAGGTGATGAAGTGGAGGTTAGATGGGGTCCTAATTGGGATGATGACCTTGCCGGTTCACTGGAAATAGCGTCCCAAGACCCTAACTTGGCAAGTCTTGAGGAGGAGATTAAACTTGAGTTTGAAAGGACGTTCATGTTTTACCTGCCTAGGATATGCAATCATTGCCTTAACGCGCCATGCGTTGCGGCATGCCCGTCAGGCGCCATCTATAAGAGGGAGGAGGATGGCATTGTGCTTGTTGACCAGGGAAGATGCCGCGGTTGGAGATTCTGCGTATCGGCATGCCCGTACAAAAAGGTATACTTTAATTGGCAGACTCATAAGGCTGAGAAGTGCACATTCTGCTACCCAAGGATTGAGAATGGACTACCTACGGTATGCTCGGAAACATGTGTTGGCAGGATTAGGTATATTGGAATATTGCTTTATGATGCCGATTCCGTACTGAAGGCGGCCTCTGAACCTGACCCAAAGAAATTGGTGGATGCTCAATTATCGATAATACTTGATCCAAGTGATCCGGAGGTTATGAAGTTGGCTAAGGATAATGGTATTTGGGATGATTGGATAGAGGCTGCCCAAAGATCACCAACCTATAAGCTCGTTAAAAAGTGGCGCATAGCCTTCCCACTACACCCGGAGTATAGGACCATGCCCATGGTATTTTACGTACCACCACTAAGCCCCGTGCTCAGGCTGTTTAGTGGTGAGGAGTTGGGTGAGGTAGCGCCGGAGGATGTATTTCCGAAAATTGATTCATTAAGGATACCCATTAAGTACTTAGCGAGCATGTTTACTGCGGGCAATGAGGAGTTAATACGTAATGCCCTTAAGAAGTTATTGGCGATGAGGATCTACATGAGGAGCCTTGAGCTTAAAAGCCCTAATAAGGATGCGCTTAAGGAGGTTGGATTAACGGAGCAAGACGCACTTGAAATGTATAGGCTGTTGGCTATTGCTAAGTATGAGGATAGGTTCGTAATACCTAAGTCACATAAGGAGAACATGCTTAATGCCTATTCGGAGCAGGGTATGTGTGGGTATGATCAGTTTAAGGAGGCTGTGCCTGAATTAAGAAATCAATTTATTAGTAATGGTAAGATAAAGATAAGAATCAGTAGGAAGGCCTTCAATGAATAGGCAGTCAATCCTTGAATTAATCGCGGACCTGCTCGAATACCCAACGGCTAAGTTAATTAGCGATTTAAAATTAATGAGCGTCAATGATGGTTATGGTATTGGGGAGATTGAAATCTTCATAAGGGAGGTATTAAGCCGTGATCTTTACTATTTGCAAGAAATTTACGTGGAAACCTTCGACATGTCAAGTAAAACTAACCTTTACCTATCATACCACGTTTACGGTGATAGAAGTAAGAGGGGTTTATTCCTGGCAAGCTTAATGGAGCTTTACAATAAGTATGGATTTAATTATAACAGGAATGAATTACCCGACTACATACCAACAATACTTAGGTTCATAGCCAAATGCAACAATAAATGCATAAAGGATACCCAGTTCAAGCATTTAATAAGTGTATTAAGCGATGCCATTGATAAAATAAGGAAGAACATGCCCCAGGAAAATCCTTACATCCACCTTCTCAATGCCGTGAAGATCATGCTAAGTGAAATTGAGAGATGAACGATCAGTTTCTCGCAAAAATATAGATTACTTATTTTTACGGTGAGAACGGAAAAGTAATTGAGACTTCTTACGTGAATTGACGTACGACAGTCTCAATAGTAATCCATATAAGAGGGGAGAGGTAATCCTACTAAGACCAGCCATGGCTCAGAGAAAGCCTGCTGAGGAGCTAAGGAAGTACATAAGGGTTATCGATGATCAGGACATATGTATTGGCTGTGGTGCGTGCGTAAGTGTGTGCCCATACCAGGCATGGGAGCTTGATGAGAATGGTAAGGCAAGGCTAATATGGGACCTATGTTATGATGATTTCTCCTGCATACCCGTATGCCCAGTGAACTGCATATGGAAGACTCCCGAATCACCTGAGACCGCGAGGAAGAAGGATGGGTGGTATAGGTTCAGTCATGAGTTAACGCCAGAGGAGCAAAAGGTATTTGAGGAGTGGGCTCAGAAGTACGGGATAACAGGTAAACCAGCCAAAACATCATGATAGGTTAGAGAGGGCATCCCCTTAAAATTAACTTGTTTTTCCTTCAATTTCCAGCTTTATATCGAGGAGCTTTAGGACTAACTTAACATCACTAGTATTATTGCCACTACTATTATTAGTGCGCCGAGGAACTTAAGAATGCTGAATCTCTCCCTGCCCATGGTGCTCGACATGGCCTGGGCTATCAATGGCATGGTGCCCGTCAGTATCACAGTAAGCCCAAGGCCTATTAAATCCATTGAAAGGGCAAACAGGGCAACACCAAGGCCCAGGTCAAGCACGGCTATGATGGGTAGGTAACCACGTACCGTCCCCCTAACGGCCTTAGCAATGTTACTTCCCATGAGGCGATTAACCACGAATAGTACGATACCGGCCGCTGCAACCCTCGTGAAGGCTATGGAAATGGGATTTAACCCAGCAGTATCGGCGATCTTAATCATTGTTTGGCCCGCCGACCATGCAACGGCCGCGGAGAGCCCGAGGAACAAACCCTTAATCTCCCTCCTTGAACCACCACCGCGGGATAGTAGGTAGACGCCGGGTATTAATAGTATGCTGGCCATTAGCTTCGTTATTGTCAGTGGTTCGCCTAGGAATACCGCGAATAACACTGTTAATGGTATGTAGGTGTAGGATGCCGGTGCGGCTATTGAGACGCCTGAGTAGTTTATTGAGAATAGGTATAGTGAGTCGCCAATGACGAGTGAAAGCAAGCCGCTCAGTGAGCCCCATATGGCTCCGTAGTTAAGCCCCAGCACCATTGCTGGAATTAGGAGTATTACTGAGGTGTAGAGCATCCTGAGGAAGTTCACTGTTAATGGGTGCATCCTCTTCATGAAGTCTCCATACATTATTGATGCCCAGGCCCAGATAATGGCTGTTGATAATGCAGGTAGGTCCTCAATAATCATAAGCCGAAGAATCAAGTAAACAATGCTTTAAAGCATATTCTCCGAGGTTAGTCAGGCCCGAAAACAATACCAATGTCCTTATCCGGCGGTTTAAAGGAGGGCACGCTTTTAGTTAATTTGCTCCTAATGGTGTTAACGCCAACCTTAGTCATGAGGTCCCTAACCCCGTGAATACCCGACTCCCTATACATCTCAAGTAGAACCTGTGCCGCGAGCTCCGCATCCCCTGGGTCAACCGTACCAATGACGAAACCCAAATTAACTGGGAACAAACCCAGTGCATTAAGAAACAGAGAAAAGAATGACCCGTGGTGGACCGGCCGGGATTTGAACCCGGGTTCTCCCGCGTGCAAGGCGGGCATCCTTCCAGGCTAGACTACCGGCCCAAGGGAAAAGAACGGATTATTGGGAATTTAAGCTTTTGCCTGTGCTTGGTTTAGTTCTTTCTCGTAGACTATGAACCTGCCGTAGTAATTCTCGAAATCGCCATTCTCCGTGGCCAATACCTCGGTTTTGGCAGGCATCGTTGGTGGCCCCACGGAGAATTCGCCAAGACCTATGCCCCTGCCGATGTACACTTCGTTTATAATAGTCATTACAAAATCCTCGGTGGCCCTTGTACATAGCCAATGCTTTCTTGTCATGCAATAATAACCGTTTGTTTTCCTCAACGCATTCCTGATCACCTCCCGCATTGCCTCTCCGCGGACTATACTCACTGGGCTCGGCTTTGCCACGCCCGTGAATAGAGTTAATACCTCGTGAAACCCAAGGGACCTTGCTAGGCGGTGGCTTGGTTCATTCCAGTCGGCGATCATTAACATTACATGCCTAATACCGTTTTTGACTGCCTCGTTGAGTACGTACTCCGTCAATGCTCTACCAATGCCCATCCGTCTATAGCTGGGGTGAACCCGTATTCCCTCTAGCCATGCCGTACTCGTTTCCCTAATTAATACCATATTCATCACACCGACTACGTGGTTCTTAATAACCGCCACATATGCCGTGCCCTCGCTGATCCATTCATTAATGGCGTTAGGCACGTAGTCGCCCCATGGAAATGTATTTCTCGTGAATTCAATTATTTGCCCAGTATCGCTGGGTAGTGTCTTCCGTATCGTTAATTCAGTCATTATGGTCACCTGGTTTAATATTTCGATGATTTTTACCTTTTCCCTATTGCCCTGCAATAAAGCACTTAAATACGTATATGGGTTATTTCCCGTGGGCTCGTTGACTTTAAACTTCAGTAACGGTACCTTGATTGTGGAGGGTCCTGCCACGGTCACTGTGGTGGATGGACAATGTGAGGTGTTAGGTTGTCCCGTGAGAGATTCCCTAAATGTTGAGAGATTTAGGGCGTTGCCCATATTTGCCGGTGGTTCATGTACGTTATCCGTTAGTGGAGGTTCCGTTAGATACGTTGATGGCACCACAATACCGAGTGACTGGGAGGGACTTAACCTTGAGGGTATTGCCCTGGTCGTTGGTGATGTTGATTCTGGCAAGACCACATTGACAACATACTTATTGAATAGGCACGTGGCCAGGGGCTTAAGTACGTGTGTCGTGGATGCCGATGTTGGTCAGTCATCCATAGGGCCTCCAGGTGTTGTTGGGCTTTCCTGCGTTGGACTACCAACACCGACATTAGAGGGTTTACACATGATTGGTGGGTTCTTCGTTGGTTGTAATAGCCCGTCGCAATGTGTTGGTAGGTTTATCAGTGGGGTTAGTGCCATGGTTAGGGAGGCCTTTAGTAGGACGCCGGGTCTCGTGCTGATTGACATGCCTGGCTGGGTTGTGGATGGTGGTATTGAGTTGATAAGGAATGTCGTTGATGCGGTTGGTGCGGACTACGTGGTGTCCATAGGCATTAACCTACGCTTAAGGTCGAGTGTCAAGGTGATTAATGTTTCTAGGCCAAAGTACGTGAGGCCCAGGAACCCGGATGAGAGAGGGTTTCTGAGGAATCAGGCTTTACGTAGGTACTTAAGTGGTGAGTTAGTTAATGTCAGTATTGAGTTAAACAGAATCATTGGTAACTCGGTGATTGAGTGCATAGTCAATAATTGTGGCCATTACGTAATTGATAACGTGGCCGAGGTCACTAGGCATGGTGGTGTGGTTAAGGTGCCGTCTAGGCTCTTTAGTAATGTATTCATTGGTTTGGTACGTAGGGGTTTCCTGGCAGGTTTTGGTGTGATTAGGGAATTTAACCTTAGGGAAGGCGTCGTGAGCGCCATTGCTACGACGGATTACTTTGATGAGGCGGTCATGGGTAGATTACGCGTTGATCCTGAGAAGCTGGAGGAGGCCGAGCCATTCCCACTACTTTAATGGCCTGAGACGAAGATCACCGTCACAATGTTTAGGTTGCTACCGGTCCACCCGGTACGTATTATGGTGTTTGTCCTTTCGAATATAACCGCGGTGTTATTACTACGTAATTCACCTATGGGATCAATACCCGACTTCATGGCGTCCTCAATAAGGCGGCCATCAGCAACGCAACCTGCCGCATCCATATTGCCATCAATGCCGTCAGTAGCTACGGAAAGCATGGAAATACCATCAATACCCCTAACCGATAGGGCAAAGCCTGTGCACATTTCCGTAGTTCTACCACCCCTGCCATTACCCACCACAGTCACCGTCGGTTCACCACCCGATAGGATTAATCCTCTCCTTATTGGGACACCCCTAAACCTAGCCTCCAGGGCTATACTCGCCAAGTACCTACCAACCTCCCTGGCCTCTCCATCCATCCTAGACGTAAGTATTAACGACTCCATACCAAGTGACCTAGTGTAATTGGCTATGTCCGTGAGTACGTCCATGTTACTCGCAATTACGTAACTCCACGTGTTAGTTAATTCCTTGGGGGTCTCCTCAATTAGACCCTTTAAGCCCTGTTCAAGGGTATCCTTAACTGCACTCGGTACCTTGTCCCAAAGACCCCTATTCCTTAGTATAGCTATGGCATCCCCATATGTGGTTGGGTCGGGAACCGTTGGGCCGCTGGCAACCGTTGCTGGGTCATCACCAGGCACGTCACTGGCTATTAGGGTTATTACCTTACCACCCCTCCTAACCACCTCCCTGGCCAACCTACCGCCTTTCGTCATTGATAGGTGCTTCCTCACGGTATTTATCTCATGAATAGTGGCACCACTTCTCAGGAGTAAGTTATTGACTTTCTCAATATCCTCAAGGCTTAAGCCCTTAATGGGTACTTCAACGAGGGCGGAACCACCACCACTTATTAGGAATAGTACGTAATCACCACTCCCAACATTACTTACTAGGTCAAGTATTTTCATACCGGCGTTGATGCTTGCCTCGGTTGGTAATGGGTGTGTCGATTCGAGAATCCTTATTTTCCGTAAATTACCTGGTGTTCCCTTGGGTACTACGGCAATGCCATCAATTATCTTGTCATATGCCATATCCTCAATGGCTCTGGCCATACCTATTGAGCCCTTACCTATGGCTATAACGTAGAAGTCATCAACCTCGTGATCCATGATCCTCACCTTACCATTGTTAATACTAATAGCCCTTGATGCCCTGAGGTATAGGTCTGAGAACTTGAGAATGACGCCAAGTAAATCACTCAACACATCACCGCTGAATACGGGAAATACCACGTGTATTGTTAATGGCGATTGATTTTTTAAGGATTGGGTTATTGACATAACCGTATGATTGAGACCGAGAGACTTAGGACCAGGTTGAGGGAACTGGAGGAGGTCAAGGATGAGGTAATTGGAACTGGGGTTAAGGTGAATAGGTTATCCAAGTCAGTGATATATTCATTAATAAGGGATGATGTCGAGACAGCACGCAAACACATTGGAGATATGCAGAGACTTGTTAATAAGCTCAGGGACTTAATAACCAAGTACCCAATGTATTATAACAATGCCGTCATTAGCCTTCAGGAATATGTTGAAGCAATGACCATGTGGTTCTTCATAACAGAGAATAGGATACCGGGTCTCAGCGAGTTGGGTGTTGATGCCGAGCCCTACGTAAACGGCATTGCTGACTTCACGGGCGAGCTCAGTAGGAAGGCCACTGAGGAAATGATTAAGAATAACCTAGACTTTGCGTTGAGGGCTAAGAGAGTGATGGAGGAATTGTACCTGGATTTACTCAGTCTCGAGCCTAGGGATTACGAGATGAGGAAGAAGGTTGATTATGTATCGTCTAACATTAATTGGTTGAATGAGAAAATATTCTATAAAACATTAAATATTAGGACAAATCAGGAGTAAATCATTAGGGACCTACACGTGATCGCCCATGGAGAAAGGCTTAAAAATCTTCTAAATTTCTCGATCTCGTGACCTCCCTTCACCGGAAATACAGAAAATGAACAAAGTTCTACAGTAAATACAGGTGTAAAGCTGAGAAAGGCCCTGACGTTTTGGGACCTGCTCTTCCTATCAATATCAGGGATGGTTGGTAGTGGTTGGTTATTCTCGCAGCTTTAGCAGGCGCTGCATATGCTGGTCCAGCCTCATTAATATCATGGCTCCTAGCCGGCGTTTTCTTCATATTCATAGGCCTCTCATACGCCGAACTAGGCTGTTTCGGAATAAACGGCACATTTAAATACTTTTAAACTCTTCTGATTACTTGACGAGTGGGGAAACGTGGAGAAGCTGTATAAACTTAGTGGGTTCGCTAAGTTGAAGAAGTTGTCAAAGACCCTTAAGAGAACAGTAGTGTTAGAGGGATGGACCAACAGGACTGGTAGACAAGCTCTCAGAGAAATTACTGAAGCATATAGAAGTATGCTACAGGAAATGCTTGACTACGCCGTGGAGAATGGGGCCTCACAATCAACACTGCACAGAGTCTTCTACCACAGGTTTCGTGAACAATACCCATGGCTACCCACTAGGGTCATCAAGAGTTGCTATAGGGATGCTGTTAGGAGGGCTAAGTCCTTCAGGGAGTTGAAGAGGAAGGGATTAGCTAGGACAGATAAACCAGTAGTGAGAAACGTGACTATAACCTATTCTGATCTGCAAGATTGGAGACTAGAGAATGGCGTTATCAAGGTAAGGACTCATAGAGGATGGGTAGAGATACACTATAGGGGTCATAAACAGCTACATAGATACCTCTATAATGGGTGGAAACTCTCTAGTGAGTTAAGACTTAAAATAAGTGGCGGAGGGGTTATTGTCTACTTGACGTTTACGAAGGACTTCGAGGTAGTGTATGATTCACGCAATGTCGTGGCTGTTGATGTTAATGAAAACAATGTTACATTAGCTCTATTCAAGGATGAGAGTCTACATGAAGTCTATAGGATAGATACTGGTCTTGGAAGAATAGTTATTGCCTATGCTGAGAGGCGGAGAAGGATAACCAAGGGTAGGTCTACTAAGATTAGGAGTGTGAAGAAGGTGCTTAAGAAGCTTAGGGAGAGGGAGAGGAAGCAGGATGTAATCTATAAGACTTCCAAGATAATTGAGGAGATTGCAGAGAAGAATAATGCAGTTGTAGTTGTGGGTAATGTTCATAAAGGTAAGAGGAGACTAGTTAATAACGTTAAGAAGAACACGTTAAGGCATAGAATTCACAAAGGGTTAGGAAGCCTCGCCCTTTAGGGCGGGGAGGTATTTTAATGCCCAATGTAGTGGTACATTGTCTCTTTCTTCCTCAAACCCACACCTGGGGCACGCCATTATCCTAGCATGCCTTGTAGCCTTCACTAACTTTAACCCAGCCTCGCACCTGGGGCATACTGTACTGTAGAGTCTCCTCTCTTCCCAGTAGACGCCGTACCATGATAAGACATTCTCCAAATACTTCGCAAAGGATCGCAGGGTTCTTTGTAGGCTTGACCCCCTTAGGCTCTCATCATTCGGTACATCAATGAGGACTAGTGGTTCTTTACCGTGCCTCCTGGCAATCCTCCTAACCCTCATGACAATCCTATCCACGGTTTGCTGAATCCACGACTTCACACCCCCACCCAGCGTCATCCTTATTAATGAGGAGTACACGTTAATCTGCCTCTGGGTCAGGCACCCCTGGTTGTAGAGGTTATCCCTCAGCATCATCAGCCTCCTGGCGTGTAGCCACCTGCCAC
Organism: Vulcanisaeta souniana JCM 11219; assembly: GCF_026000775.1. Classification (GTDB taxonomy): domain Archaea; phylum Thermoproteota; class Thermoprotei; order Thermoproteales; family Thermocladiaceae; genus Vulcanisaeta; species Vulcanisaeta souniana. The sequence continues at coordinate 1,885,929 of NZ_AP026830.1, forward strand.
CCCTGTTGGGTGACCTATACTTCTCAGTCTTTATCAGCCTGCCATCTCAGTAATGCACCACAATACCGTGGGAACTGTTGAGGTCGACAACCACGAGGAGTGGGTTCCTTGGCGATTGAACAATGCACCTCCTGTGGAGGATTATTTGTACAACGAGCTTACCATTCCTCTCGAAAACCCTCACACTCTTCTCATCTGGCTTCTCAGCCAGCCTCTTGCTTAACCACTCCAATGCGCGCTTAGGTATCTCAATCTCCACTTTCTTATTAAGCCTAAGGATTAGCCTCCCATCCTTTATGAAGGCACCCTTCCTTTCATGCAGGGCATCAACCAGCGGTATGTTTAGTAACATGGAATGAGGCATTGGCGTCTCCTCTATCCCCTTAAACAGGTACATTGGGTCTCCCTCATCAATCAGGTGCCAGCGCCAGTATGATTTTACCTCCTCATTTATTCCCTTCAATACTTCCTCAGACGGCTTCAGCCCAAGCCTCCTAGCCCAGTACAGGTGGGATGCCAGGGCTTGGTACCTCCTAATGAATTCCAGAACCTCCCCATCCACCCTAGCCGTTAGCGTCAGGACTCTGAAGCCCTCCTCAACCCTCAGTGGCGACAATAACAATCACCTCCCTATCTTCTTCATACAGTTTCCTCGCCCTTTGGGCCAGCTCCTTCGGGATGTAGATTATGAGTCTACCACCACCATGGCTTGAGATCCTAGCCCTAAAGATAAACTCCACACCCACGTACTAACTAGAGAACAAAAAAATTATAAATTTTTTGCTCCCTTAGGTATTAGGAGTTGGGCTGGGGCGAGCCTAGCAGGCAATGAGCCCCAGCCTCCCCGAGGCTGACGGCGGGGCCTGAACAGTGATGCCGACCCCGTGAGAGGCGCCTGAAGTATGAGAGACGCCCTAGTGGGGACAGAACCCCCCGCCCCTTCAGGGCGGGGAGCCGTCAGCGTAGTAACTATCCACAATATCTTCCGTGAGGAACACAATTGTGATAAACACAAGTACTGCGTTTAATTTAAAAATTAACTGATTTCAGTAACTACGAATGTAGCATTTAGAATTGGTGATTAAATGAGTATTGATACGAACCACTCCAATGATGCTGAGGAGTTTAGGAAAGTACTTAGGGTGTTGGTTAATGGCGAACGTGTTAATGTAAACCCCGATACTCTTAGATTGGCTGGGTTGAATAAGGTATTGCTTCATGTTCTTAGGATTGTTGATTATCAGGGGGATTTGCGGCGGGAACAGGAAGAGAGATTAAGGAGGATCATAAATATGGTTCGGGAGATCGAGTATGCGCTGGAGGGAATTGACCATGCGTTTATCAAGTTAGTTAAACCCGTCATATACGTACCGGCGGATATTGATATACTTGTCAGGAAGGATCAAGTACTGCTTGCCACGATCAGGTTGATCAGGCGTGGTTATAGTGTTTTGCTTTATGAGCCTTATACAATAACTCTGGTTAAGGATGGAATTAATGTGGATCTCTATGTGCATCCATCAGCTGCGAGCCTGGTTTATGCCAGGGGTGAGGAGTTCTTAGACCTCAAAGCTACCGGTGAGTACCATGGCGTTAAGATAACGACTATAGAGAGACACGCCGAAGTCGTATTGGCAATACTCCACGCAGTTTACAAGGAGGGTATAATCACACTTAATGATGCGTTGACAGTAATGTTCTGGCTGAATAATGATGCAGTGAACCTATGCGCTAGGTTGGGGTGCATGAATGCCATGGAGCTCGCCTTATCCGTGACTTACCTTGCAATAAGGAAATCATTGATTTTGCCATATAAGTTACCAATAAGTGTTTGGTTCACGTACCTATTAACGAGAACCCTAGGAAATAGGCGATATACGTCATCAATTCTGCAGGGGATCAAGAGAGTCGGCGACGGCAAATTCATACCTCAATTAATTAATAGAATCATGAGAACTAGTTACTAAATTCACGAGCCTGTACTCTGAGTTACAGCATTCTTAATGCTCATGAACCTGCAATCAAGTGATGATTAAGATTGCCTAGTCGTTGGCCTTAGGCATTGAATTGATTAAACTATATGGCGTTGTATTCCGCGTATGAGTAGTTTATTAGGTCTTTGAGTGTTATTAGTCCAGGTCTTGCGCTTAGTACTCTTGGTATTAGGTTGACTATTACTGCTGCAGTGGCCGGGTCGCCGGGCGTTCCAGTGCTTCTCCACGTGATCGACGGCTCACCCTCAAGCCTAACCTCCTCAAAATCCTCACAACCAACACAAGCCCTCAACTCAACCCTAATAACCTCCCTACCACCAATGAAGCCACTTCCGTGACCAACAACGCCCTTAACCTGTCCAGGCCCAACCTTGAAGTACTGCGTCTCGTAATTCCTCTCCGCAATTAACGCCTCCTGACCCTCCTCAACCCTATCCAGCCTAAGACCAATGATACTGGCTAGTAGTAGTACTGACTCTGGGAAGCCCACGTGAGCCGTTATCTCACCCCTACTCAACGCCTCGGTGAATTGGCTTGGTGTCATGCCAAGGCCAATCTTCCTCTGGAAAGAATACCTCCTCTTTGAGGCATCCAGGGATCTAATCACTGTGATTTTATTGAGCTTCGTTAATGCCACTGAAAGCACCGCGGGCAATGCGTCAAATACGAAACCTGGGTTAACACCGGCGCCAAGCACTGTAGCACCGTGATCCCTGGCGTAATTATCAATAAGCTCCGCGAGGTCTGGGTACCTATACCAGGGCCATGATAGGGTCTCGCACGTTGATACGACGTCGGTACCAACCCTAATCGCCCTCATTATCTGTGAATAGACCTTATCGAAGTAACTACCGGTCGAGTGAAGAACAACATCCGGGTCAGAATCCTTGAGGACCTTATCGGCATCATTCTCAACCTTGATACCCAACGACTTACCTAAACCTAGTACATCACCAAGATCCTTACCAACCTTCTGCGGGTCAATATCAATCGCACCAACAACATCAAATCCCCTATCAAGGGCTACCCTAGCTATTAAATGACCAATGGGCCCAACACCATAGATAACAACCCTAGTTACCATTATAAACTACATCACCTTAAACGTTTATAATTATTATCATCACGAGAACCTACGTTACGAATAATAAAGAATCAACGAATAAATTATCGTCCTATAAACCTGGCCTTAGGTTTAGCAAGCTCATCATTGTCTCAGCGCTTGGGAACCCTTCGTCACTATAGACTCCGTATACTTCCTCATATCGTCATCAGTATTAAATAATTTTCGTTATATTTCAAATTCCAATTCACATCCACAGTCACATTGCGCAATATTCTGCATTTAGACCCGAAATAATTAATTTAGAATCTTGTGAATAATTATCATGGAAATCACTCGTTATTGTCCATTATTATGATTCAATAAGTCATATAATTCCTTGTAATTACCCATGTAAAAAGAGAATGGCTAGGTTCAGTTTTTTCAGCATTTATGGTCATGATTATTTATTAAGGATAGAATAGGTGGTAAGGACAATGGCGGAATACACAGGCTATATGGAGAAGGAGTACGATGTCGAGTGTGATGGACAGATAATGAAGCTTAAGCCGCTGAAGGTCTGGATGCTCGCACCAAAGGGCAGAAGAGGCGTGATAATTGGTCTTTTTAAATGCCCAAGCGGTAAGATCGTTAGGAAAGCAATTGGTAGGGTTGAGTAAGATCTTTACCTTGATGAAGTTATCTTTAAAATAAGTCCATATCTTAATCACGAAATGCATAATTACAATGTAATTGAGGCGCTTACTGAGGAGTACGGATCAAGACTTATGAAAACTCTTCAACAGGTTTGTAGGTGCAAGCATGAGTATGAAAGAAATAGAGAACTACTGAGATTGCTCAGTATAAATGATAGACTTTCCCAATGTATAAAAACAAAGACTCCATGTAACCTAGGGTTTATTGAGGTCAGGACTACCAGGAAATTCTTTGGCACCCAAGTGGTCATCGTTATGAATGGCAGGGAATTAAGTATTGACGAATTTAATAAATTAATATCAGCAGCCAAGTTCTTCAAGGAGTGGTACGAGAATGACTGCTCAATCGATATATACATGCAACCACTAATAGGTGCTGATCATTATGATCAAATTAAGGAATTCCTAGTGAAAAATCTCGATAAGCTACAAACCGTGTGCGATGGCGCAATACCGAGCCTAAGCCTCAATGGCCTACCTATCTATGTATCTAACGGCATTATTAAGGCAATGAAAGAATTAACTAGGAAAGCTTAAGAAAGTACTACACCATGAAATCCACAAATGCTCAAGGAACCATTCACACTTAAGTTAAGTGGGCATCTATTCGACAATGATAACCTATTGCCTAGTTACGTGAATCTGATTCACGAGTTCTGGAAAAACGGTTACAAAATGGTGGTGGTGACTGGCGGTGGTTCTCTAGCTCGCCGATACATAGAACTTGGTAGGAGGATGAATGCTAATGAAGCTATGCTAGACCTACTTGGCATATCAGTTAGTAGGTTAAATGCCCAATTACTTGCTGCTGCCCTTAGCGACATTGCCTACATAACAATACCCACTAACCTGGATGAAGTCTTTAGGGCTTGGTTAACAGGTAAGTTAGTAATCACGGGTGGCTTTCAACCAGGGCAATCCACAGCCACCGTTGCATTACTCGTCAGTGAATTCCTAGGCATTAAAAAAATGATTGACTGCGCAAACGTTGATGCGGTGTATACAAGCGACCCAAGGATCGACCCAAACGCAAAGAGACTAAGTAAGGTAAGCATTGCTGAATTAAAGGATATGCTCAAGTCAAAGACTGTTGCTGGAACATACGACTTACTTGATCCATGGGCACTGGGCATAGCTCAAAGAAGTGGAATCACAATATTCGTAGTTGGTTGCAATAAACCAGAGACATTAAGGAGACTTATGATTAACGGCATTAGTGAGGGAACCATCATCACACCATGAATACACTGATGCCATTAACCCCTGGATTACCTGCTTAACGCCATCAGGGAACTCATTAAGTAATCTCTCCATTAACTCCCTGTAGCTATTAATTAATTCCCTAGTATCATAGCCATTCTTAGCGTAGGTGCACGCCCTCATGTACGTGGCCAGCTTATCCGTGAAATTCACAATCTTACCCTCAATACTTAATGCATACCTATATTCTCTGAAGTAATTATTTAGTTCCTCGGGCAAACCAAGTTCACTAAACAACCTAGTCTCTAGGTCCTTCCATTCATTGATTAGAGACCTCGCGTTATTACCTACATTACCAATCAATGCCTCATGTGCATCATGTATAATAGACATGGAGATGCACTTACTCGCGTCAATGCTTCTGTCAACCCTCCTAACCTCATTACATATGAGAAGCGTTAGGTAACTTACCAATAAAGTATGCTCACCAACACTCTCAGCAGTAGTGCGTGGAACCCCACGTTGTATCCAACCTACCCTGGGAATATTCATTAATATATCTACTATGGTTATTGCATTGGTTATTGATGACCCCACTCGATTATGGCGGGTACCCATTTAAAAACTTATTAACAATTAACCCCTAAAATTTAGGGTAATGCTTTCTGACATTGACGTAGTGACTAGGGAGGACCTAATGAGACTTGTGATGAACCATAGGTTGAGATTGAGAAGGAGATTGAGTCAGCATTTCGTGATTGATCCGTTGGTTATCAAGGATATTATTAATCATGTACCTGTGAACTCACGGGTTCTTGAGGTTGGTACAGGGATTGGTATATTGACTTATTATCTTGCTAGGGTTGCGTCGCAAGTAATCACCATAGAGGTTGATGGAGGGCTTATTAGAATCGCCAGGCAGGTATTAAATGGATTAGATAATGTATCCATAATCCAGGGTGATGCCTTGAGGGTCCCATGGCCTCAAGCTGATATTGTTGTATCTAATGTGCCCTACTCTATAACCTCGCCATTAATAATGAGAATCATAAGGGAGAGAGTACCGAGGGCCTTGCTGACTATACAGAGGGAGGTCGCCAATAGGCTTGCCAGTGAACCGGGTAGTGATGATTACGGCAGGCTAAGCATAATTACGCAGTGTAATTACGCCATAAGCATCCTAGACACCTATCCACCTGACTACTTCTATCCTAACCCGGATGTCTATTCCTCGTTAGTGTTAATGATTGGGAAAGAGCCTTGTTACGGTGATCTCAAAATCCTCGAATCAGTGACTAACCTGCTCTTTAGGCACAGGAATAGGGTCCTCAAGTGGGTTCTCAGTAAGTACCTCGGTTCTGAACCAGTAAGTGCCGTGATCAAGGCTGGGATCAACATTAATGTTAGGGTTAGGCAACTAACTATTAATGAGTTGGTAAGCCTGACCGAGGTCCTAAGGCCCTACATTATTGGAAATGAGGAATAACCATTATGCGTTAATTAACAAACTCATTAAGTCCCTGGCGGCCACAACGTTTGGAAAAGCCTCGGAAGCCTCTGCAGCCAGAAGCTCAGGGTCGGAGTACCTATTGCTGATGTGTGTTAGTACCAACTTATCAACATTAGCCTTTCTGGCTATCCAGGCGGCGTCTATTGACCTAGAGTGCCCCTGGTTCCAGACGAGGTTTCCATCCTCTGCAGCTGAGAAGGTCGATTCATGAATGAGCACTTGAGCATTCCTAGCCAATTCGATTACTGAATTGCTAGGTGCAGTATCGCCAGTATAGACCAGTTTAATCACCCCGCTGGACTTTATATCGATCACGTCCTCAGGCTTTACTACCTTGCCATCATCGAGGACCACGGTTTCACCCATATGAAGTCTCTTCCAATAAGTCACCGGAACACCGAGTTTCCTTGCCCTCTCTGGATCGAACCTGCCCACGTAAGTCCTCCATTCAAGTGAGTAGGCACAATCAGTCACCGTGTGTCTTGCCAATACACACTGCAGGTTGAAGTTCTCCTCATTAATTACCTCCTTTATATTCTCAGATGGCTCGATCTCATAAACCCACACATGGAATGGCGGATCACCAACAACCTCCATGGTGCTCCTCACGAGGTTCATTATCCCCCGGGGGCCACTGATTATTATATCCTCTTTCCTACCAAGCATTGCCATTGTAGCCAGTAAACCTGGTAATCCAAACACGTGATCGCCATGTAGGTGAGTAATGAATACGTGGGTTACCTTTAATGGACTAACACCAACCTCAAGAAGCCTATATTGAATACCCTCACCAGCATCAAGCAGAATTCTCCTTTGTCCATCCTCAACCAATATCGCAGGTAAGTACCTGTCCTTGCCTGGCGTTCCAGCTCCTGTCCCTAAGAACGTTACTTTAATAATCATTCTGCTACGCACCATCTTAATTTTATTTAAATAAATAAGTCTCCACTTATTAAAGATAGGATGGGTAGCATTAATACCATCCACGTCGAGGAATTAACGAGAAACTACAGACTATGCTATGATAAGGCAGGGCTCACGATATACATAGTACCCAGGAAAGACCTTGGATCGTTAATAATGGGCAACGGCCTTAGGTTTAGTAATGAAGACATCCAACTATATGGAACAAAGATAATACTTTACATGCCCTGTACTGGGACCATTTATGGGAGGTACCTGGTGCAAATTAACAATGAGTTAAGGGGATTGTATGTACTAACTGCGGATGAAGACTGCGAAGTAATTACCCAATGGAACGACCAAGGAATAAATCTGAAGCTCCGCCTAGTTGGTTCTGAGTCGTTAATAATCATCGTGAGACTCATGAGAATCGGTAAACGTAGGATCAAGCCCAGTAATTACGCCCTCAGGATCATGAAGGCACTGGGGCTCTCGGGTAGATTGTTATATGCTGATGCAAATCACGAGATTCAAATATTCCGTATAGATAACTGGTTAGGTGCATGGATTACGGGTCCCTGTGTAAGCGAGGTCTCTATGGGGCCCTGGAGCTTGGTTTTCGATAAATGCGGCATCGCAATTAACGTCATGGACACTAATGGCACCCAGGCCCTCCTTATTAATGGCATTAATACAATTGTAATTAAGCGGCATTATCCGTCCCTCGGTAAGTGGTATGAATTGAATAAAGTCATTGGTCCTGGAAATTACCTGGTCGTGCTTAATTAACAACAATAATTATTCTATATCATTTCGATATAGTTACTGCGCGCAGACCAGGTTGCGCATGCCGTGGTTATTTTGTAATATGGCAGAGATTACGAGAAATCAAAGGGCTAGGTTTGTGTGTTTTATGAATATGGAGTTAAGGCGTGGGCTATCAAGCATTATTACGTTGTTAATCATGTAAACCCTGAATTCCTTAAGCACTAATTGTGCGTATAGGTACATTAATGCCTTGCCTGCATCATCGTTGTCAATACTCACGTGGTACTGCTTTCCAATTCTCTTGATCCAATCCAAGCATGTATCGTGTGTTGGACATTTATTCTTACAATCATGCGATGTAAACGTTGGTGTGAACAGGATGAATTTGCGGCCTCTCATATCTATGAACGCGCCGTAGTTTGTTGGTATCACTATTTTCATGCCATGCTCATTAGCCTCAAACTTAAAGCCTAGGTAAACCATGGCCGACGGAACATAATAAATCCTGTTAGCCTCTCTACTTAGCCCTATGGATTTTGTCTCCTCATCACTCAATTGCCTGATCCAACCAAAGTCCTCCAGGGCCTTTACATGCCTATGAACAACGCCCTTAAGCATTCCTAATTCCTGCGATAATGATGTAACGGTCATTGGACTCCTGCTGAGCATGTCCATTATGCTTATCCTAACATTATTACCTAGCAATATATCGAAAGATTCAATGGGCAGAATAGCCACTGACCTAATGTTCAACTTGAATATATCCAATTTACCGAGTGCGTTTATCCTAATCATTCGCGTACACAATTGCAGCAGTTCTGAGTTTAAAACCCTATTTTGGTAGGTCATAGGTAATAACAAACACGTAAATACCGCCAACGCACAGAAGCCGCTTAATACGGGTAAACAACTTGCTCAATCATGATCGTGAAATGCTGTTTAAAACCCACACCAAGTAGTTCCAACTACACTAATCAGTGGTTCAACGTAACAAATAATCAAGTCATCCCACAATCGTTAGGCAAGACCTACTGCATATCCGCGATGCTCTTAGACATAAACAACACTAGATACTTTATTATTCCCCAATTAACTAGCGCCAAGATAATGAATAGACCCTATGTAATAATAGTCTCGGCAGCCACATTAGACGGCAGAATAGCCAGTAAGACCGGTTACTCAAGGCTTTCATGTCCCTTCGACCTCAAGAGACTCCACGAGGTTAGGGCAAGTGTCGACGCAATAATGGTTGGGGCTAATACCGTAATTAATGATGACCCAACACTAACGCCCAGGTACGTTAAGGCTATTAAGAACCCCATAAGGGTTGTCATTGATGGCAAATTAAGAATACCACTAACGGCTAAGGTAGTCACAAATAAGGAGGCACCAACTATAATAGTCACCACGGAACAGGCAGATCGTAATAAAACCGCTCAATTAATAAACATGGGCGTTGAGGTATGGGTAATGAGTAAGGAACGCGTTAACCTTAGGGACGTCCTTGATAGGCTGTTCATGGAGAAGGGCGTTAAGAAAGTCCTTGTGGAGGGTGGTGGGCGCCTTAATTGGGAATTAATTAAGGAGGGGCTTGTGGACGAGGTTAGGCTTACGATATCGCCATACGTGTTTGGAGCAGGTACGTCATTCATAGAGGGCGAGGGATACCCAACAACAATGGAGGGACCGAGGTTAAGGCTTAAGTCCGTTAATATGTGTGAGTGTGGTAATGAGGTATTGCTTGACTATGTCATTGAAAAAGGCTAATTCCCTTTTCTTAATAAAATGATGCCTACGCCAGATGACCTTTTACTATGGAATAATAGACCTTGATATGCTCAAGAAGGGAGTTAATAAGGTGAGGAAGTATATAAATGACGTGAAGAAACTCATTGCAGACAATCCCGCAGCAGTTTCAAGGTGATGCCACACCTATTTCATGGCCCCTTCACCATGTTGGGCAGTAATGCTAATTCCGTAACCATCATCAATTTAATTCAACGTTTATTAACAGAATTTTTACATATAAGGCATCGAACTTGAGAGATAATTCAACTTTGCTCGACTCACTTTTCCTGCACGCCAGAGTAAAAATGCCTAGAGGCTCTAAAAATTAATGGGTATGGGTGTGGGTTTGAGGTGGTTGTTGATTGCAGTGGTCTTTGTTCTTGCCATTATTGATTCAATCTTCATGATAGTTCTTACAAAGCCTTCATTAATAAGCACTGCAATTAATAGTGCCAAGGAACTCGCATTTAATGCAGCTCATTGGTTTGGTGTTACTAAGCCCGGCACCGGCGTGGCAACTCCTGTTAAGCCTCAACCACTTACCCTGCCTGTTGCGGCTTATGTGATTGGACCTCCCCAATTCATTAATGAGTTAACTGATTTGGGCGCTCCTGCGTCTATGATTAGGCCTGTGAACTTAAGTGAATTGTCTGCGTTACCCACTGATTCGATTATAATTATTGATTGGGATTATGTGAATGGCACCATGCATGAATCACTAAATCAATTATCCAACCAACTCCAAACCTTAATTAGTAGGAAGGACCTAATCATATTATACACTAAAAACCCGAAACAAACACAAGCCTTAGAGGAGGCAATAGCAATAGCCTGGGGTAATTACTACCATAGCACGGTGATTGGATACCCAGTAATTGGAGTTGGTAACGTGAGTGCTACTTACATAGTTGGTTTTGGAGGTTATGGCTTGGAAATAAACGTGATACCGCAGTATGAATACGTAACAAATACCTTAAACGAATTAATAACGAATTGGTACTCAATAACCCACAATACGCATAATCCAATAAGTGGCATGGACCCAACAAATATGGACCCATGTGAATACCTCATAAACCAATATGGAGACCAACTGAATGGGCAGTATGGTTGGTTATTCTACACGGGGCCCACGAAATACGAGGATATTGCAGGCAATGAATTTGAGTATGACTATTGTACCTTGGTGATTAATGTATCGCCAACCCAAGCGGCAACACCACAGTTCCCTGTTGACTACCTGGGCTATGCTAATTACATACCATCAAGTAGTGGAGGCTCGTTTGCTTATTATAACGTGGGTATAAACATGACGGAGGCCTATGAGGTAGATCAAGCCAATGGTTACAATTCATACATGGGCTGGGGAGGGGAGAGCGGCGTGGCTCAACCCAGTAATACGGGATGTTCACTATTCAGTTACTCAACCCTTGAAATGGCCTTAGAGATCTTACAGCAGACGCTCGAGTTCATATTTGATGCAGCAACGAGCGATGGACAAGTTGCTGGTTTAACATCATCCTTAGCCATAATTAATAACCCATCTAATTTATACTTAAGCGATTTAGTATGGAACATTGGTGTAACCACAAGCTTGTGCACATCAGCCACGACAACGGCTGGTGCCCAATATCCAGTTGGCTTCGAGGTTGATGCGGCAGACGGAATTTGGTTCTTAAACGCAGGTGTTGGATCAACAAACACAGCGGCATCCCCGATATTATGGACGAGCGGAACCGTGCGCTATCCAAACTATGTTAATGGCGGTTACTACGTTGATTCTTTTGAAAGCACTATATACTTTGTATTACAGTATAATCCGTCAACTTCGTATACAGTGACACTACAATCCACAAATGATAACTGGCTACCATTCATATTATACCAAGCAGAAAATACATGCCCAGGTTGAGATGAGTAGGATAATTTAAAATTATTTTAAATTTCAAATCTCCCTGGTGCTATTTTTAATGAGTTCACGGTAAATAATTTACTATATAAATTAAAGTCCATGGTTGTTGTAGCATTGATGATATTTCTAGGTTGATATTTAACCTTCGTACCTCATTGAATGACAAAAATTACAAAAATACTGGCATTAATTCTATATCTATGATGAGGGACATCTTAGTAGGTACCTGTGGATTTCCCACGGCGCGATCAAGATATTATTCGTTATTTAAAGTTGTGGAATTGCAGGAAACCTTTTATGACTTGCCAACGCAGGAGAGGATGAGTAAACTGGGGAGGGAGGCTCCTGCTGATTTTCAATTTGCTGTTAAGGTATTTCAGGGATTGACGCACACGAGTGATTCGCCGACTTGGCGTAGAATGAGGAGGGCTAGGTTGACGGGTGATTTAAGTAATTATGGCTTGCTTAGACCCACGAGAGAGAATCTGGAACTTTGGGATGAATTTGTTAATGTGGTTAAGCCCCTTAATTCTGCATTCTATGTTTTCCAAACACCACCATCCATGGAGGTGAATGAGGACACTGTTAGGGGGATTATCGAGTTCTTTCGCACAATAGGTGGCAGTGATAGGATTGGTTGGGAACCGAGGGGCGTTAGTTATAATAATGTTGATTTACTAAGGCGGGTCTTTGAGGAGACGGGTATTGTGCATGTTGTTGATCCCTTTAAGCATGAGGTTCTTGTTCCTCGTGACATAACCTACTTCAGGCTCCATGGGATTGGTAAGGGCGAGGTTAACTACTCGTATAAGTACACTGATGATGACCTTGGGAGACTTAAGGCTATTGTTGATGGTGCTGAGTCGTCCACCGTATACGTGATGTTTAATAACGTGCACATGCTTAATGATGCCCTCAGATTCATGAAGTTAATTGGGAAGTGATATGATGAGCACCTTCAGTAAGCAGGTCGCTGAGAAGGTTCTGAAGCTTCTCGGTAATGACCGTATTGAGGTTCTCGATAAGTGCAACTGCCTCAATTATACCTATGTGCTTATAGGCACAGGGCTTGGGGAGTTCCTTGGCATTGCCTATACGCCAGCTGAGGATTTGAGGGCTGGCGAAGTTGGTGTCGTCCCTAGGGTTGAGGAACTCCCAGAGCTTGTCGTTAACTTGGATTCACTGGTTAGGGCCTTGGGGATTGCATTGATTAACGCCATATCCCATTACTTGGTTATGCGTGAAGGATTCAGGCTTTCTCAGGGTGATTTAAAGAGTGAGATCCTGAGATTCGTTAAACCCCCGTGCACGGCTTGTTTTGTTGGTAGTATTACGCCGGTTGCAGAGGCGCTCAGGGGTAGGTGCAGTGTTTATCAGCTGGAAAGGAGGAGCGACTTGAGGCATGGTAGTTATCCTGATGTTGATGCGCCACTCATAATACCGAGGTGCGATATACTCGTTATAACGGGCTCTGCGATGGTGAATAACACAATTGATCAATTACTAGCCATGAGGAGGGGTGGGGCGGTCACCGTATTGAGCGGACCCACGGCCGCTACCTATCCCTCAGTGCTGCATGGATTGGGCATTGACGTCATCGGTAGTTCCCTGGTTAAGGAGCCTCGTTCCGTCATTGAGTTACTTAAGCTTGGAGCCGGCTATAGATTACTTGATAGGAAGGGGCTATTGTTTAAGTATGTGTCTGTAAGAAGCACTTATAATGGGTAGGAGGGTTGCCGTCATTATTAATTGCAGCAGGAGAAAGTCAGTTAATGATGAGCAAGTCGTGAAGAGACTCGGTGGAATGCCTGGTTTTGACCTTGAGCGTGAGGATGAATATAGGAAGCTACTGAGTGATCTAATGAGACCTGCCTTAGACATGTATGATGGACCTGAGTTCAGAGTGCTCAGGCGTTTTAGGGGTTGTGCCGATGTTTTTGTGTTTTCGGCTAGGTATGGTGTAATAAGTGGTGATAGGTGGATAATACCCTACGATGCTTACCTGGGTAATGCCGATGAGTCCGTATTGGATAAATGGATGGCTTATGGCAATCCTGACCTGAACCAATTGGTAAGTGGTAGGTGGGATTACGTGATTATTAGGTTAACTAAGACCTACATGAGGTATTTCAGGAAGTTAGTTGATCCGTGTAAATTAGGGGACGATTTGCATATAATCACCAGTAGGGGTAACGCCTTTAATTGTGGTAATGCGGTTTATCACCATATTAGGGGTTTTGGCGATTCCCAATCAGTACTGAGGAAACTGTTAATGGAAAAGTGTTCTTTCCATCCCTAATTGTCTCTTCATGAAAATTTTTAAAAGTATCTAGCTAAAGTATTATTTATTCACGTTGTTTTTAAATGAGTACTTTAGTAAAAGACAGTTAGCTTTTTAAAGACTTCATTTCTGTGGTATCATAAAATCATAAATATGATCAATAATGCAAATAATGGTGAACGTAATAGTACGGATACCGTAGAATTGCGTAGAGTACTTGGGTTTTGGGACGTATTCTTTGCAAGCCTAGGTGGTCAATCACCATTCCTCAGTGACCTGACCTACGCCTCGGCAGTTCTAGCTATAGCTGGCCTAGCGGGGCCCGTGGCAGTAATGATCGGTACTATTATTGCCTTCATCAATGGATTCGTGGTTGCGCGATTAAGTAAGAGGATCACTGAGACGGGCGGTTATTATAAGTATGCAACTAAGTACCTTGGCGGTAGGCCAACGGGTTTCTTCATCGGTTGGAACTACCTATTCTACGCAATACCCTATGGCGCCACGTATGTGATTGGTGCCTCGTACCTGGCCCAATGGATTTTGGGAATCCCCTGGCAGATAAGCCTACCCATATCACTGGCAACAACAACAGTATTGGCATATCTGGGCATCAGGATCTCGGCTAAATACGCCATCTTCTCTGGTTCACTCGAGATGGTTGCATTAATATTAATATCCGTAACCTTGTTACTAATCTCGCATGGTATGTTCTTTAATCCGTTCATTTACGTATCTTCTATATCGTTGCCCACATTAATGATTGCCGTAGTTTACGCAATAGCAATACCCACAGGTTACGGCACAATCGCGCCGTTGAGCGGTGAGGTTAGGAAGGCAAGGGAGACCATTAGCCGCGCGGTTGAGGCAGTTATAATTACTGGAGGTGCCCTAGCTGCATTGGCCATTTACTCAACGGCAGTTGCCAGCTTATCATTCATGAATATTCACGAACTTGTTAGCTTCCTAAGTGAGGCAGCTGGTAAGGGTTTGTCACCAGTCATAATAATACTGCATCATTTCCTCGGTATGTTACTTGATCCAATAGTAATATTTGCCATGATAAATGACGGCGTACTTGGTAGTCTCGCCTATGTACTTGCATCATCAAGGACGCTATATGCCATGGCTAGTGACGGTCAATTACCGAATGCATTATCCCTAGTTAATAGCAAGGGTAATCCCGTTATTTCCGTACTAATTAGTGCATTGACGCTTGATGCCATTGCATTAGTAACGACCTACCTACTCGGCCCATTTAACGCGTTTTTACTCCTTGGTTTCTTATCAATGCTTGCTAACCTAATAGTTCACCTATCATCTAATCTTGCCCTATTTAGAGCGGCGACTATTAAAATGAAGGCTGTACTGTATGGAGTTGATACCATGAGGAGTTTAGATAAGGCCGTGGCTATTGCAGCGGCGTTAATAACGATATTTACAGCAATAGAATCCACACTGGGCATAAACCTTGTTAAGTTGATGCCCTACTTCATTAGTCTAGTTATAATTACATTATACCTAGTGATAAAGGCATTAATAGCACGAAGAGGATTTTTCAAAGCCGGAATCCATAACTACAGAATGATCAAATAAACTACTTCAATAATAGAAGTAGGGGGAGAAGAACCAGGGATATAATTATCATTAATATCCATGGTAATAAGTACGAAATAACCATAACCTCAGTAAATAATATACTAAGCCACATACCTATAGCCATATTCAATGCGTTTAAAGTGGCTAGCGATAGCGCCGGATTCTCATGTTTAGTGACCAATGCGTATGCCGCAGTCAATGTTAACTCATTGGTATAACCCATTAACCCACCAGCGATTATTATAGCTGCTATATTAAGCGTAGGAACAGAAATAAGGGATATTGTACCCAACACCGTTAACGTAACTATCAGCAAAACCTTATTCTTAACAATATCAATTATCCGCCCAGAAAGCCCTCCAAATATACTTGAAAAGAGCATAATTGATGTCAACAATGAGGATAAGTAAAGAGGTAAGCCCCTGGCAACTGCGTACGTTGGTAGTAAATTACCAGCTGTGTAATAACTTAGGGGCTCTATTTACTCCATTTAAAAATAAGATTAGAATCTTGAGTCAAACATATGGTCATGGTTAGTTACAAGCCGCTCTGGTCTGTTTCTATGACTGTCCAGTATCCTGGATTAACCTTATCCAGTAGTATCGTGTTTCCCTGTACTGGTATATGAATTACCCGGTTGAATTACCAAACCTAATACGTAATCTATGCATGTAACCGCCCTGGAAGAAAAATACGATAAATGCGAATGGAATGCCGATAATACTAAGTAATAGTATGGATAATTTCCATCCAAGGAAAGTGTACATAACGCCTCATATCAATCCTAACCCTGAACCAAGCCCAAAGGCGGCATTATAAATGCCAAGCCATGTACCTACTCTATCAGGATGGGTTGTTGAGAGGATGGCAGCGCCTGTTGAAAAGAAGAGGGCGGCACCAATTCCTGCAATTAACCTGAGGATCAGTACCTCAAGGAAACTATTACTGGTATTAATGAACCCGCTAAGGACATTATCAATAATCCCAAACCTGCTGTCCTTGCGTTGCCAAGGTAACTAGCAATGATGCCGGCGGGTATTTGAAAGGATGCTGCTCCCACAATGAAAATAAAGGGTACAAGACCCAATAATGTTTCACTGACCTTTAGCTCGGTACCCATGATTGGTAGAGCCGGAGCCAGATAGAACCAGTAGGCACTGTATATTATTCTTGCTAGTATTATTATAATTATTATGGATTTTCTCATTGCTCATGGTATTTGTATTAATCCATTAATTTTTTACTGCAAGGGAAGTGGTTATTTAGTATATATCTTATATTCAATTATAAATAATATAAATATAAAAAGTAGAACATACACTTTAAACTCAGTAATAATTTCATATTCTGTATGAGTACGGCATCTATTATGGCTTTAGCCGCAACAGATCTTGTTTATGTAGTAGGTGGCGCCATGTTAATGACCGTTGGCGGCGTAAACATGAACCTTGGAAAGAAAAACGAACCAAGGGACCTAGGTATCGTGTTCATAAGTGGCGGTATAATGCTACTAATAGGTGTATTATTCGATGTAATGGCAGGTAACCCATTATCCGCAGCCGCAACCGCTGTCTTCGATGCAATCCTCTGGATGATTGGTATAGCCGCAACCATAGGCAAGAGCAACCTATTCGCCATGAACCACGTACTACTTTATTCCGGAATATACTTCCTATTTGTCACGGTACTTGCTGGTCTAACCGGGCAAATACTACTAGCCTTGGCACTCCTGTTTTTAGCATTCCAAGTCCTAACGGGTGCATTGGCAGGGTATAGGGCAAGTGCTAGATTGCACTGGATCTCAGGTCTGTTGGCCATTATTGATGGAGTGTTGTTCCTGATACTTGGCGCCGTAGTATCACTGGGTGTACCACCTCCACTTGGTATTATACCTCCATAACCTTGGATTTCCACTAATTGAATTTTAAAAATTATATTACCTTTTGTTCTTCAATTTTCTCATCATCAATACTCACGCCCATGTCTCTAAGTAGGTCAAAAGCGTTGTCATATAGTACGGCTTCTAAATCACGTTTAGATAGTTCAGATGACTCAACGCAATTTAAGTTCTTAATCACTTGTCTAAACCTTAAGAACGGATAACCGCCGCCATATAGTATTCTCTCTGCACCTATTGACTTCACTGCATTTCTACCAATTAGGGTGTTGAATAGTATGCATGATATGCCAGAAGTTTCTATGTATACTTTGTCATACCTCTTCATTAGCCTCGTTATTCTTTCGAGCCATGGGTATATCATACTCTCGGAAATTCCTAGTGCGGACAGGACCATTCTAATACTATACCTGTCAAGGACCTCGCTGAGCGCATCAGGCATTAGGTTCTTGAAGCATATACCTACATCACGTGGGCACGGATCCAAATGCATTACCAACAACAAATCCTTCCTCTCCACATACTCTAAGATCGGTCTGAAGGCCTTGGCCTTTACTGGGTCGAATAATTGAAGGGTTGGTGACACCACAATACCCTGGACACCTAAATTATCCAGTTCACTGAGCTTCTCATGGACGTACTTGGCGCCAAGCGCAGGGTTAATACTGGCAAAGGGTATGAAGAAATCATAATCATTTGTTGATGCTTCATACCAAACCTTCATGTTATCGTACATTCTCGGCGACCACAGACTCGTTAATCTCTCTATATACTTACCCCAAAGCAACGCAGAGTGGGGGTCCTCTATAGATAACTCTGTAAAGAATTCATTCGGCAATATATGAAGTAGTGGAAGCGCATCTATTGGCTGTAAAACGGCCCTCATGACTTTAATTAACGAAAGTTTATTCCTAATAGAGAGCAAGTCCGTGGAGGGGCATGCATGGAAATCAATTATCATATGGACAGACACTAACCTAGTATTTTTAAATCCTATTTTAATATTTAATTTATATAGTCAGCTGCTTAACACGTTCTTATAAAGTTCCCTAAGCGCCTTTTTATCGGCCTTAGCTGTACTTGTCTTTGGTAATTCCCTCTCACTGATTATTACCTTGTCTGGAACCCACCATTTTGGTATTTCGCCCTTTTCCACGAACTTCATTAGGTAGTTCTTAATGTCATCTTCTGTGATCTTCTTCCCTGGTCTAGGCACCACGACAGCCACGGGCCTCTCACCCCACTGAGGATGGGGCACCCCAATAACGGCAACCTCACCCACGGCTGGATGCGTGCTTATTATATCCTCAAGCCTAGTACTAACGATCCACTCACCGCCGCTCTTGATCACATCCTTAAGTCTATCCATGATCCAAATATACCCATCACTGTCCCAAACCGCCACATCGCCAGTGTGTAACCAACCACCACGCCACAAATCCTTAGTCTTCCCTGGGTCCTTATAGTAAGCTGGCGTTAACCATGGTGCCCTAACCACCAGTTCACCAATTGTCTTACCGTCTCTTGGAACATCCCTACCCTGGTCATCAACAACCCTAAGAAACACCAGTGGTATCTGTCTGAGACCTTTCATTAAGAAGTTCTCCTTCTTATCCTCAGGCCAATTAAGGGACTGTGTCTTAAACAATGCCTGGGCAATCACTGGCGCCGTCTCTGATAGCCCATAGCCATTAATCACAATTATACCCCTAGACCTAGCCAACTTATAGAGACCTTCTGGTATTGCCGAGCCACCATTACCATACTTAAGGCCCTTTAAGTCGTATTTCGAGGAATCAGGGTGCGTAAGGAGTAGGTATAGTATTACTGGCACGCCGAATACGTATGTAACCTTCTCCTCACTGATAGTCTTCAATATGTAGCCCCAATCCATACGTCCAGTATAGATGTACCTCTGGCCTGTAAGGAACATGGCATGTGGGCCTCCCCAGGCATGTACGTGGTACATTGGCACGAGGGGCATTACCACATCCTTAATTGTGAGCTCATAGGGCGGCGCTGCCGTTGATATTGAAATTCCCATTGCATGTAACACCAGTTGTCTGTGTGTGAAGAACACGCCCTTGGGCAGACCAGTGGTGCCTGAGGTGTAGAATAGGGTTGCCACGGTTCTTTCATCAACATCCCCAAACTCATACGGGTTTGACCTCTTTATTAAATCCTCATATTCATAAACCTCAATACCTGGAAGCTTGACTTGAGGCGGTTCTGGCTTATCACTCATAACTACGACTTTCCTAATGGTCTTGAGCTTAGGCAGTATTGCCTGGAGTAGTGGCATGAACTCATCCTTAATGAATAGTATTTCATCGCCTGCATGGTTAATTGTGTATACCAAATCCTCTGGTGAGTACCTAATATTCACAGTATGGAGCGTGGCACCAAGTCCGGGAACCGCATAATAAAGCTCCAGGTACCTGTGCGAATTCCACTCCAAAACACCAACCCTTGTACCCAGTCTCTTGGGATCACCAGGCTTAACACCAAGTTGCTCAAGAGCTGAAGCAAGTCTCCTAACCCTATCCCAAACCTGGGCGAATGTTAACCTTAACTTGGGGGCATCCGGCGGCGCATAAATGACCTCTTGTTCAGGAAATGTATCGACACCCCACTTTATCAGGTTAAGAAGCGTCAAAGGATAATCATAGAACTCCTGGGCTTTTTCCACGAATTCCTCATTAATGGACATGTTAGTATTTCATATTTTGGGGCAATCCTTAGACTTAACTTTTATTGTTGATATATATCCCTATATATATTAGTAATAAAGGTAAAAAATTTAATTGCTAAAAATAAAATTAAATCAATAAAAATATCCTTAAATTATCCCCTGGGACCCATTACCTACGTTTTTGCATAATTGAAATTGAAACGTGACTAAAGGCGAATAAACCGTAATGCAGTATATAGGGTATTTATTGAATAGGTTTAAGAGAAACAAAGAAAGAACGCTACTTAATGACCGATATATTAGACTTGTTCCCACAATACACTGAGGAACTAAAACTACTAAGGAAAACCACAAGGGAATTCGCACAGAGGAACTTCTCGCCTGAACTTGCCAGGGAGTATGAGAAGAAGGAGGAGTTTCCATGGGATCTTTACAAGAAGGCCGGTGAGCTCGGTTTACTGGCTCCATCAATACCCACTGATTATGGTGGTGGTGGGTTCTCAACATACCTAGCCGACATAGTCGTCACCGAGGAACTAGTGAGGGCTGAACCCACGCTGGGGCTTGCAATAATGGCTGGTCCCTTCACATCCCACATGCTTTACTTCTTCGGTACCGAGGAACAAAGAAAGAAGTACCTACCACCTATTTACAAGGGTGAGAACACATTCTTCGGAGCATACACAGAGCCAGAGCATGGTACTGACATCACTCAGTTAAATACAGTTGCAGAGAAGAAGGGTGATAAGTACATTATTAAGGGCATGAAGACATTCATAACAAACGCACCCACAGCAAAGTACGGACTACTCCTAGCGCAGACTGAACCCGAAAAGAGACACAGAGGACAAACTCTGTTTATAATACACACAGACTGGCCTGGCGTAACGATCAGGCGACTAACGGGCAAAATGGGACAAAGAACAATACCAGTTGGTGAGATTTACCTCGATAACGTTGAGGTACCTGCCGAAAACGTATTGGGCGGGGAGGATAAGGGCCGAAACCAGGGCTTTTACTGGACTCTGGCGTACTTCAATGTATCAAGGATTGGCGTGGCTACCCTAGGCCTTGGCATCGCATTGGCCGCCTTCGACAAGGCGCTGGAGTATTCACAGAAGAGGACTCAATTTGGCCAGCAATTAGTGAACTTTGAAATAATCCAAGAGAAACTGGCCAGGATGGCTATGTACATTGAGGCCGCTAGGTCATTGATTTACAGGGCTGCGTATTACATTGATGATTACCTGAAGTTTAAGATCGATCCAAGGGCCATGGGGGCTCTCTCAGGTGCTGCCAAGGTTTATGGAACGGAACTCGCTAATTACGTGGTTGATGAAGCAATACAAATCCACGGCGGTTATGGATACTTCGAGGAATTTGATGTGGAAAGGTACTGGAGAGATCACAGGGTTACGAGGATTTACGAAGGAACTAACGAAATAAACCTGCTAACAATAACCGATGCACTAAGAAGAGGTGTTTGGAAACCCTAATTAAATAAGTGATCTTTCCTAATTCAATATTCATCGATACTATATATAAGTTACATTTAATTAATCATACTAGGGGCTCTACCTATGCCTAGATCGCCAACTGACTACGTAAATTCCGTTAAAGATGGTAGAGTTGTTTACTACAGGGGCAAGAGAGTTGATGATATAACAACACACCCAGTAATTAGTATAGCGGTTAGGCATGCATCGGATCTGTTTGGTGTTAAGGAAAGGCTCTATGAAGACCCTAATTATGGTCTCGTGAGTAAATACTTTAGGATACCCAGGAACACGAATGATTTGCTCGATAGGTATAAGTTGATTTATGAGGATACTCTTAGGTTTGACGGCTTGTTTAACATAGTACAAGCCATTGGCAGTGATGCGCTTTTCTCATTAATGATAATTGCCAAGAAGGTTGATAAGAGGTACGGCACTAACTACTACAGCAGGGTAATGAAGTACTACGAGCATGTCGTTAGGAATGATTTGGCAATGGCAGTTGCGCAGACAGATGTTAAGGGCAACAGGGCCAAGAGACCCCACGAGCAGGAGGACAAGGACATGTACCTGAGGGTAGTTGAGGTTCGTGACGATGGCATAGTGGTTAATGGAGCCAAGATACACACAACACAGGGACCGGTGGCTAACGAGATCATAGTACTGCCGTACAGAGCCCTGGTGGAGAATGATAAGGACTATGCCGTGGCCTTTGCAGTACCAGCGAACACCAAGGGCCTTAAATTCATCGTTAGGCCGGTGCTTGAGTATGATGGCAATCCCAACGCCGTTAATGCAGCAAGTAGATTTGAGGTGGAGGCATTGATCGTGTTTGATCATGTGTTTGTGCCGTGGGACAGGGTATTCATGTTTAGAGAATGGGACCTTGCAGGTCAACTGGCCTGGACCTTTGCCACGTATCATAGGTTCACGGCAATATCCTACAGGGCAGCCACTGCCAATTTATACCTAGGTGCCTCGCTTTATGCAGCTAGGGCTAATGGTATTGAGAATGCACCACATGTTAGGGATTGGCTTGTACAAATGATCATGTATAAGGAAGTATTAAGTATGGGCGCCATGGCTGCCGCCCTAGAGCCTTGGATTGATGAGGGAATAGCCATACCAAATCCAGTCTACACAAACGTGAGCAAGCTATACGCCAACGCGCACTTCATAGACGTTGTACACGGACTCATCGATATTGCAGGCGGTTTAATAGCCACAATGCCCTCACACGATGATTACGCCAATACGGAGGAAAGACAATACATAAGCAAATACCTCAGGGGCGCGATTGATGGCGATACGAGGTACAAAATAATGAGCCTAGTGAGGGAATTAGGCGCAAGCCACCTAATGGGTTACCTATTAACGGCCATGATACACGCCGAGGGATCTGAAGTAGCAAGCAAGATAGGAATGCTGAGGGAGTATAATTATAAGGAAGCCGAAGAATTAATAAATAGAATACTGAATAAAATAAAAATTTAATCATATTTGTCTCATTAAAATAAAAATAAATACTTACTATTTAATATAATAAAATGTTTATTAACCTTGATACTAAAAGTAACAAGTTATAAGTCTTGATTAGCCTAAGGAGCGGCCGACGGAAATAGTGTTATTGCAGTGGTAATAAGCGCTAATTATGCAGTTGATCTATATCTTGGGAAAGCTTGCTCAAGTATCCGCAATGGGGTTGAAAAGAGAGAATACTTAGATTATAATCATTGTGTTTCAAGTACTTAGGTTATGGATGTTATTTACGTAGGTTACAACCTGGGGATCATAGCCTTAGATGCGTTATTTTGATGACCGCTTTATCCTCAGTATCTCCTTAAGTAGTGCCATTTCATCCTCTGTTAGTTGGTCCTTGAATTGCGTCATTAGGGTTATTGCGTGCTCCTCGGGTACGTCTATGTATAGTTCATCGCCCTCCTTGATTTGCCTGCCGATCATTACGTTGCCCTCTATCGATATTGCTACCTCCATGCCCTTCCTGGCCTCCTGTATGTTTTTGCCCTTGTCCTGTATCTGCATTATTGTGCCTACCTTCTTACCATCACCTCTCATTAATGTATACCCAGGCTTTATAACGCCCTCAAGAACTGCCACACCCACTATCACTGGGTTGCTCCTCCTAAATACGTAGCCGGGAAGTATCCTTATCTTCCCAGGCCTTATGTACTTATCGAGTTCCATCTCGATGAGCTTCGTCTTCTGCTCCTTGTACCACTGGGTGAATTCCTCGACTAGCCTGTAAAGTATTTCATTCCTGAATATCCTTACTCCATACTGCATTGCCTCAATCTCAATATCATGCGGCACCTTAACATTAAAGGCCAGTATAACACCATATAACGGATTTTTCTTCTTCACAATGGATGCCTCGACCACATCCCTCCTACTCACATTACCAACATCAGCCTTCCTGACGGGTATACCCTGGCTCCTGAGGTAAATGACCATGGCCTCAAGTGTACCCAACGTGTCTGCCTTGGCAACAACACCCTCCTTATCCGTCTCAATCCTAACCTCCGAAACCTCCTCCTTAACCAACTTCATGTATTCATCCAATGAGGCACCCTGAGGAACAACAAATATTGGCGCACCTGGGACAACTTGGTCAAGTCCATCGGCAATTATCTTGACGCCGACTGCGGCCCTAACCTCATCCATGAACATGTACCTATCCTCGGGATCCCTCATCTCATTAAGTGGCTTTGGCAGGACCAACATCTTGACCCTTGTACTTACAGGCCCCTCTAGGCCTGCCGTAACCACCACGTCACCCTTCCTAATGACCCCGTCATACAACACCACATCGCCAGTGACACCCCAACCCTTCTCCTCCCTAATCTCCATAACAACGCCCTTACCAGGCCCGTATGTCACCCTCAACTTCTCCCTATTGAACCTCTGGCTCAACCCAGCAAGAACAACCAGCAGATCGGCTAGGCCCTCGCCGGTCACGGCACTCGTGGGGACAATAGGCACTTGAGCATTGAAGTCCCTTACCCTATCGTACCTATCGGCATCCATACCTAACTTATTAAATTCCTCAATTATCCTGGCAATGGCTTCCTCAACTCTGCCCTGAACATCCTCCCTCTGCTTATCATATGATTCAAGGAATGGCGCGTTCTCATTAGGTTCCCAACCGTATATCCTGTCAAGCTTATTCGCCGCAACCACAAAGGGTATATTCCTTGATCTAATTAAGGTGAGACTCTCGTAGGTTTGTTCCTCGAATCCCCTGGTGATGTCTATGACTAAAACAGCTAAATCAGCCACAGAACCACCCCTACGCCTTAGATTTGAGAAGGCCGCATGGCCCGGCGTATCAACCATGAGGAAACCCCTAATCCATACTCTACCCTTGAGCTTGAACTTGGCGAGTAATGGGTCGGCTATTTTCTCCACGGCACCCCACGGTATGAAGGAGAGACCAATGTGCTGAGTTATCATGCCAGGTTCCCTATAGGCGACGAAGGTGCCCCTTATTTTATCGAGGAGGAGCGTCTTGCCTACATCAACGTGGCCAACTACTACGGTAATTGGTGGTCTATAATCCACTAATGATGCATCAGCCTTACTCATAATTACCCGGTATGAACAAGAAGTTTGACTTAAAAATCATTTTCCCACGATACTAAATACCCGTTTTACCTGGGTTGTGGATGTGAACTAGGAATTGAATAATCATTAAACAGGGAAACATAAACTTTAAAAAATATGATTAAATACGAACGCCGTATGAGGATTTACACGTGCGCATTTTGTGGAAAGCAAATACCACCAGGCACTGGAATAATGTATGTTAAGACTGATGGCACAGTACTCAGGTTCTGTAGTAGAAAGTGTTTTGTGAGCGCTACTAAGTACAACCGCGACCCGAGGAAGCTAGCCTGGATCAAAAAGAAGGTAAGGAAAGTAAAATCTAAGGCGCAGAAATAGTTAAGGAAAATTTTAAGATACGCCCAGTAATTCTGCATCAATGGTTATAGTTTATAGTGGTAGACGAATTACATTGGACGTATCTAAGGTAATGTTGCCTAATGGGCATGAGATGAATGTAGAGAAAATACTCTTTCCGCGCGCCATAGCTGCACTACCAATATATGAGAACAATAAGGTTATCCTGTTACGCCAATTTAGACCCGCCGTGAATGAATATGTCCTAGAAATACCCGCGGGGGTCGTTGAGAAGAACGAGACCCCTGAGCATGCATTAATTAGGGAATTGAATGAAGAAATCGGGGCTGAGACCGACCACTTTGAAAAACTCTTTGAGGGCTTCACAACACCAGGTTATTCTACTGAGTATATATTGATTTATCATGTTAATGTTAAGAAATTAGGTGAACCAAGGCCTGAGCCGCATGAGGTTATTGACAGGGTAGTTGTTGACTTTAGGGATGCAACTAACATGGTTCTTAATGGCAGTATTAGGGATGCCAAGACCGCGTTGGCAATAGCACTATATATGCTTAGGAGGGGTGATGGGCGTGATTCAGCATGGAGCTAACTGAGGAACTGGCGCTTAGGGCTCTTGCCAATGTTAAGATTGAGCCTCGGAAGTTCGCCACCATTTATGTGTATAGGAGTAGTAATGATATTTTTAAGGCGTTAGTTGTGACCATCCTGACGCAGAACACGAATGATAGAAATGCACTTAGGGCCTTTGAGAACCTTGTTAGGTTGGTTGGTGACGTAACACCCGATAGGTTAGTAGACATTGATGAGGATACCTTGGCTAATGCCATAAGGCCCGCTGGTATGCATAGGATCAGGGCTAGGAAGATCATTGAGTTGTCCAAGGTGATTCTTGAGAAATATGGAGGTGATTTATCGCGGATTAAGGATCTCCCCCTCGATGAGGCCAAGAAAGTATTACTCGAGCTTCCTGGTGTTGGTGAGAAGACAGCCGATGTAATACTTGTTAATCTAGGCAAGTCAACATTCCCTGTTGATACTCACATAACCAGGATATCCATGAGACTTGGTATTGCTAAATCGAGGAATTACCGTGAAATACAGCGGGCTTGGATGAACATATTAACACCAGATCCTGGCAGGTATTTGGAAGTTCACCTTAAACTTATTCAGTTCGGTAGGGATGTATGTACAGCCAGAAATCCAAGATGTAGTGTATGCGGGTTTAAAGAGGTTTGTAATTATTACATTAATAATGTTAAGGATAAAGCCTAGTGGATTTAATGAATTAGTTCCTTGAGGTATGGCGTTGAGTCAACTTCCCTGTAGCCTTCCTTGGTTATTGTTACGACATCAATACCCTCGCCACTCCCTGGATCGTGGTATATGGCAGACCTAACTGCCCTAACGGCGAGCCTAACGGCATCCTCAATACTCATATCTTTCCTATAGCCATCCTCAAGGACGCCAAATGCTGTCGGTGAACCGCTGCCTGTTGACATGAACTCGGTTTCCCTGGTTAGCGTTCCGAAGAAGTCCAGCATGTATATGATGGGGCCCTCGTCTGGATCCCAACCACCTAGTATCATATGTACTAAGTAGACGTATGGCCTACTTGAGAACACCACAAGGGACGCATAATTGGCCAGGGCCTTTACTGATATAGGCTTCCCAGTATCTACCTTGTATTGTATGGCCATTGCCGTTAAGGAATCAAGGACCTTTTGCAGATCGGCAACGCCGCCACTCATGGTTGCTGCAATGTGATTGTCAATTTTCCAGATCTTAACTCCCTTCTTCCTGTGGGCTATGTAGTAGCCAGCGGTAACTCTCCTGTCCGTGGCTAGTACAACGCCATCATTAATAACGATACCCACAGTGGTTGTTCCTGTCATTAATCGGTTAAGACCCTCATTATTCCTACTGAGCATCAAACCAAGGAGAATTAGTTTATTAATAAATCTTAACCTGATTTCTACATTTATTGAGACGACTGCTGAGACTCAGGCTTTGACTCCACTTGTTTTTCCTCGGCCTTTACCTCCGCAGGTTTCGCCTCAACTTCCCTCTTTATTTCTATCTCATCAATGAACACGACCTTACCAACGTTTGTAAATCTACTACCGACCTCATCTGCGATCCTAGCCCTTATGGTGCCCATGTTCTCCATGAACAGTGTCTCAATGGGTAGCTTTATCGTTACCACGGAACCATCCTGGCTAAGCCCCACATTGACCTTTTCAAGTTCAATCCTTGGTATGTATTGCTTGATTATGTACTTTATCTTGTCCTCAGTTGTTTCCAGCCTCTTGATTATCTTTGCCGTAACAACAAGGGTCTTACCGGCCAGCGGGTGATTGAAATCAAGTGTCACCCTACCGCCAGTTATGCTAACGACCCTTCCCTGTTGATTATTGACCTCAACAATATCACCAACCTTAGGCAGCTTACCGTACCTATAGAACTCCCTGATGGATATTACCCTAACCTTACCTGGGTCCCTCTGCCCAAAGGCCTTGTCTGGCGGTATCTCCACGGTTATTTCCTGGCCCTCGCTCGAATTAATTAACGCCTGCTCCAGTGGTTCGAAGAGCTTTGACTCACCTATTATTATTAGGCGTGGTTCGTAAATCTCATCAGGCCTGTAAATACCTGCCTCCTTAGCCCTGTCTTCCACTGTGGTTTCCACGACCTTATTATCATCCTTATCAACAACTGTATACTCAAGCAGTACGTAATCGCCCTTCTGAAACGGCATCGACTATGAACCAAGTAATTACCTTTTAAATTTTAAGGTTAGAGGAGAAATAGGTTTTAATTTCCCCCTAGGTTATAACATAAATAATGGACATAGCCTACATAATGAGCCTGGCGGTATTACTATCAATAGTGATGGCATTGCTAGGGGTGATACTCATTATTATTGATGCAATGAGAGAACAAAAAAGAGAGGAAAACAAAGAGGAAGAGAAGAAGGAAAAGGAGGGAAAGAAGACCAGTGTTGGCGGTGTTGTGCTAATAGGCCCCATACCCATAGTGTTCGGTAATGACTCATCAGTTATCAAGTGGGCCATGGTATTGACAATAATAGTTGTCGTACTATTCATATTACTTACGTTATTATGAGGCGAGGCGACATGAGACTTTACCAACTCGGTATTTTGCTAATACTACTTGCCGTGATAATACCAATAATCACCATAACAATCATCATTGCCATTGGGATACCATCCACCAGAACCGCACTGACCAATGTGGGTGGAGCCATCATAGTGTTCCCACTTATTCCAATACCAATAATATTTACCTTTGGTAAACCGCAAATAACACAACCATTGATTTGGCTAGCCTATGTAATGTTCATAATATTCCTAGCTCTAATTATATTTTCAGTGGTGCAGTTTTATAGGGCACGAAGGGAATACATGAGACAATGGCAAGATAAGAACAAGTAATTACTTAATAAGCCCTGCATTTGGCAATAAACTTAATGAGACTGTACTGGTCACCTGTCGAACTGGCAAGCAGACTGGTGAAAAGGGGCATCACTTATAACTTTGCCAGTGGGTCACCCGACCCTAGCTTATTACCGATAAATGACGTGAAGAGATCCTTTGAAACCGTCTATGAGAATTACGGCACGGCAATACTGGCATATCCAGGCGCTGGCGGTTTGAGGGAATTAAGGATTGAAGTCTCTAGGTACCTTAATGAGAACCTCAATATCAATGCAAATTGGAGGGATATCATAATCACTGCAGGCGCCCAACACGCGATTAAGTTACTGTCCCAGTTATTAATAAGGAGAAGGACCGCTATATACACCGAGAATCCAACATTTGTGGAGACCGTGGCTCCCATGAGATATGAGGGCGCCAGATTAATAGGAGTGCCAATTAGTGATGATGGCATGGATACCCATGAGCTTGAGAAACTTGCTAAAAATAATGGGCCTGGCATAGTTTATACCGTGCCCAATTGCCATAACCCAACTGGGGTCTCCCTTAGCAGAGATAAGAGAAAGCACTTACTTGAGATCGCAGATAGGTACGAACTTAGGATCATTGAAGACGATCCATACACACCATTACATTCTAATGCCGAGCCCGCACTTAAGTCTATGGAAAACGATGTAATTTACGTAGGGACGCTTTCCAAAATACTGGGACCTGGCCTGCGAATAGGCTTTGTGGTGACCAGCGGTAGGTTAAGAAATAACTTGGAGATGATTGAGCAACATGACTTCGCCACATCAACGCTCACCCAATACATAGTTTATGACTTACTAAGGAGAGGCGTCGCCAATAGAGTTATTCATAATGCCCGCAGGCTATACCCCAGGAAGCTCAGGGAGCTCGTTGATTCATTAAATGATTATTTACCTGGGGCCATCATGTACAATCCCTACTGCGGATTCTACTCCTTCATAAGGACTCAGATAAATGCCTGGGATTTATTGAGAAAAAGCATTAGGCAGGGAGTGGCCTTTGTGCCCGGAGACAGGTTCTTCATAGATGCAGGTAAACAGGACACTGCCAGGCTTAGTATTGGTTCCATAAGAACAGAACTTATAAGGGATGGAGTAAAGGTATTAAGTAGTATAATTAAGGGCGTTTAATTAATTACTATATACTTGTCTTTTGACCCACCGCCCTTGCTTAGTCCCCTGATTATTATTGAGATTATTAACAGTAATATCAATAGACTTGCTATTATGAGAAGTGATTTAACGCCTAGATTACCCAGGGTCCATACTCTGATGAAGACCCTAGTTCCTGTGATGTTCACTATGTAAACGTCACTACCGTAAATGACCATACCCAATGAAGAATTAGTGGGCACACAGTATTTACCGGGTCCTTCGTAGTATAGGCTACCAATGTTTAGTGTGGCTGTTGGTATTTCGTTATTTAGCAAGTCCACTGGCGTGAAATCAATTACGTGGGGATTAAGTACTACGTTACTAGTGGATTTACTACCATTAATTAGTAGCGTGCTTTGGTAAAGTAATGTGCCATTACCCACCAGGTATACTTGTATGTAACTACCGATTATGGCATTCGGTATATATACCTCTTGCCGTAAATTGCCGTTTAGCGGGATTACGTATTGACTACCACTATATTTAACAAGAAGATTTAGATCTAGGTCTGGACATTGTTGAGGAATTGATATGTTTAGCGTATAATTCGAGAATACTGGTATTGTTAATAAGCTATCCTGGGCTACGCTTCTTGTTCCCAGGCTCATTAATTCACCATTTACTAATGTATATAGACTATAATTACCTGGGTATACACACGTATTGTTGGTGAGCATCAGTAATGTGCCATTTGCATATAAATAAAGAGGGGCATCCACAGGGTTTCCAAGTTCATCAGTTATGGTTATGCCTGAGTGCGTAACCAAGGGTAATTGTATTGTTAATGCAGACGCAGGTATTGAGTCCAGGTATATACCTATTGTCCTAATTCCATTAATCACGAGGTATATCACCCTATCCATGGCTGGGTTTATTGCCACGCTTCCTGACAAGCTTAGTATCTCGCCATTCTGCGTAGTAATGAATACGTTGTTGCATGTTAATTTTTGTAACGATGTGTCTACGAACGTTATATCAACGGGCATTGTTGTTATGTTTATGCTACAGTATGGCGAATACGATAGATAGCTTGTCCATGGAGTTATCCCTGGAATGCCTGGATTTATTGGTGTGCAATTACTGTAGGAGTATTTAATCCATGGTGCGCCTGTTAACATGATTATTGGACGCGAGGGAGAAAGAAGGATGAGGTTTTGCATACTGCTTATTGATGTGTAGTAATAGGGGGTTATTATGATATATGTGGTTCCATTGGTCGTGATCTCTACATTACTTGAATACGTAACATAGGTAGTTATTTCAGCGTATGTGTTCAGGGATCCCACGTTGATGTTTGAGTACTCGGTATTTAATTGAGCCGTTAGGTAATTATTAATGCTTGCCCTGGCTGGTAATATTGATATAACCCTAACCAGCGCGAATAGATAGTTAAGCCCTGGAGTTAATGGTATTGATATGTTCATTGAACCCTGCGTAAGAACATACGTCATATTAGAGCCAGGTATTACCAAAGCCTCCAGTGGGTATTGACCGTACGAACCTATGCTTAGATAGAGGCCATATATTGGCAATGAACAATTAACGTTAGCACTAACATACTTAGGACTATAATTAATTGGTGTGCTCACGATAGAGCCGTTATACATAATCAATGCCGCTGACGTTATGCCCAGGTTGGATAATGGATCCAGGTATGTATTGACCGTCACGTATCCTCCCTGGGAACAGTATTGATATATTGGTATTACCAGTTGATTACCGGTTATATTCATTATCTGCGTAAGTGTCTGATTATTATAATCAATGTTTATACCGATGTAATTAATAAATATCTGCGCATAAGTCAGTGTAGGAAGTGCCATAAGTACCACAAGTAATGTCATCCAAAATAGGAGTTTAATCACGAAGACAATTAAGAAAGTGGTTATAAATAATACAAACACGTAAAATAACCAAGTTAATGATGATGCAGTTCGCAGTGGATTGAATGACAGAGCCTTCGAAAACTGATCATGCATAAACCGTGGTATTCACACTATATGGTGATGGTAATCCATGCTTCCTTCTGTAGGCGGCATTCAATAACGCCACAAATAACGGATGCGGTCTAAGCGGTCTACTTCTAAATTCTGGGTGGAATTGGGTCGCTACAAAGAAATAGTGGTGTGGGAGCTCTATGATCTCCACCCTGGGTACATCAACCCTCCATGCTGAAAACACAAGCCCCTTTTCATTGAGGTCCTTAAAGAACTTCGGATTAATCTCATACCTATGCCTATGTCTCTCTGTTATTTCTGTAGTGCCATAGACGGCATGGGCTATTGTGCCCTTAACAATGTTTATCCTCCTATTACCAAGTATCATTGTACCACCCAACTCCTCAACATTCTTCTCCTCAGGGGTAATGTCAATGACTGGGTATAGGGTGTTTGGATCAACCTCAGTGGTGTGCGCACCCTTAAGGCCGACTACGTTTCTTGCAAACTCAACTATAGCCAGTTGCATTCCATAGCATATGCCTAGGAATGGAATGTTATTCTCACGGACATATCTTATGGTCTCTATCTTGCCCTCAACGCCCCTGGCACCGAATCCAGGTAATACGATTACCGCATCCGCATTATTAAGTTCAGTAATCTTAGTATGATCCTTCTCAATATCTTCGGTATCGCACCAAACAATATTTGGTTTAAGTCCTAACTTGGCTGCAGCATGCCTAATGGCCTCGACAATGCTTATGTATGAATCATGCAATTTCACATACTTACCGCACATGTATACATTGATTTCCTCCTTACTACTTTCAAGGGAGTTAACAAAGGATATCCAGTCATTAAGCCTGGGCTCGGTTGGCGTTATCCCCAGCCTACTCAGTATGTATTTTCCCAAACCTTGTTCCTCAAGCAATAATGGTACCTTATATATTGTGTCCACGTCATATGAAGTGAAGACAGCACTAGTGGATACATTAGTAAATAGCGAGATCTTTCTCTTGGTTGATTCATCAAGTGGCTTTGGCGACCTCGCAATTATTATGTCAGGCTGTATACCAACCCTCCTGAGCTCGGCCACGCTATGTTGCAGTGGCTTTGTCTTAAGTTCGCCAGTAGTTGATAATAGGGGGACCAGGGCAACGTGGATGAATAAAACGTCATTGGGCATTTCAAGCTTCATCTGCCTTGCTGCCTCGAGAAACGGTAGACCCTCATAATCACCAACCGTACCGCCAATCTCTATTAACACAATGTCAGGTTTTTCCCGCCTTGTTATGAGCAGAATCCTTCTCTTAATTTCCTCAGTAACATGAGGTATTAACTGGACCGTTTGACCGAGGTACTTACCCTTACGCTCCCTCCTTATTACCGTATAATACACTTGACCACTGGTTATGTTGTGGTATTTTGGTAGCTCAAGGCCGAGGAAACGCTCATAGTGCCCTAGATCAAGGTCGGTTTCACCCCCGTCAAATGTAACAAAGACCTCGCCGTGTTGGAATGGATTCATTGTACCGGCATCGACATTTAGGTATGGGTCTATCTTAATGGCAGTTACATTATAACCTCTGGCCTGTAGTATTTTTCCAATTGATGATGTTGTGATGCCCTTACCTAATCCTGACAATACACCGCCAGTTACAAAAATGTATTTGGTCGTCATAATAGTCAGGGTACAACTGGATATTTAATACTTTCTTTTATACTAATGAGACTATTTTCTACTCCTATTTTTCATAAGTTCTTCATAGACTCCCATTATTATTTCATGTCTCCTCTTCACCTTTCTCTCAAGGTCATATAACTGAGTCCTTAACCTATAAAGCTCGCTTCTCAGTTTATTCGTTCTATTAACCAGCTCTAGTTCGCTGGGTGTTAATATGTATTCGAAGTTCGCGTTTGGTTTTAACGTCCTTAGTACTAAGTATATGTCTAGTTTGCTAAAGCCTTTGCTTCTAAGTTCATTTATTACGCTTGTTATTTCCTTAGCTTGTGAAATTGAAAGCATTAGAAACCACCTTCTGAAGATCATTTATGAAACCACCCAGGGCATTATTAACGGAGTTCTGCAGGTGCATTATGCCATTAACAGTATTACCAAACAACCCACTAATTAGTGATACGAGGGCTACGAGTACGGCCATCGATATCGCTATAAGAAGGACCTCCTCAATGAATATATCCCCTCTCCTTCTTATTTTCATGTTCATCAATATTATTAATACTCAACATCATATTTAAGGTACTACATCTACCCAATAACCGCTGCCCTATTTCTAAAACCAATCTTTTTGGCAATATAAGGTATTAATATTGGCAAAACCACCGTCGCGTCCTCAAGAACAAAGGCCTGCCTAGCCGTTGGCTTTACCTTACCCCAGGTAATAGCTTCCTTAGGACGAGCACCACTCAGTGAGCCATCCCACTCAACAGCCATGGTTATGTAGACCACGTAATCAAGCCCACCGGCAAATTGACTCCACCAAATCACGTGGTGCTTGGAAATACCACCACCAATAATCAATGCACCTAGTGACTTACTTGAATATACAATATCCATTAACTCATGCTCATCCCTAAGCAGGTCAATCCTTACCTGCCTACCCCCGGTCCTCGTTCTTTGCATTTCGTTATATGTGAGTATTGCTGTGCCGAAGGCTCCATCCACAAACCCAGGTACATAAATAGGTACCTTAGCCCTAGATACCGCCCTCAGTATTGAGTAATCATCATCAATCCTCCTACCTAACTCCCAAAGCAATTCCCTAACACCCCATTCCTCCTTAATTCTCGATAAATCCTCAAGTGATGAATGCACGAACTTCTCAATTAAAGGACCATAATGCTCCTTCCTAACAGCAACATTACCAATTCTATGAATACCTACCCTACTCATTTCAACATCATCAACATCGAAATAGCTCTGGTAATATTTACCACCCATGGACTTGGCGATGTCGTGATCCAACGTACCTGCAGTAGTAATTATGGCATCTACGAAACCCCTTTCAATAAACTTAGCTATTAGGCCTCGAAGACCCGTGGAAATTAGATTACCCGTGAAGGAAAGAAAGACCGTTATGCCCGGGTTATTATACATGCTCAGAAGGACCTCTGCGGCTTCGGCTATGTACCTACCCTGAAAGCCACCTATTCGTTTGTAGGCTTCTATTAAGTCGTCGATTACACTTATACCAACATCCAAGTCAACAACCTCATCTGATAAGAATGGTGAACTATCCATTGAAGACGAGAACTAATAATATGTTTTTAATGCTTATTACTTCCTTATTTTACGACCCTGATCTCCCTAATGAGTCCTTGCTTCGTTAAATCACTTATTATTTCTCTTACGTTTCTCATAGTTAGCTGCGACTTGTTGGATATCTCCTCAATTGACCTATTGCCATCAATCAACTTCAGGATCTCTAGATACTTATCGTTAAGTGAAAGACCCCTTAATCTCTCATTCAAGTCCTCTACAGGCACCGGTATTTCAGCACCAGGTATTTTATAGAGATAAATCTTGTGGCTTCTCCACTCCTCATAGAGATCCTCCACAATTAAAGGCTTCCAACCAGGCATCTCAAAGTCGTGGGACACAACCCTGGTGCTTGGTCTTAACTCACGCTCAAGCTTAGGCTTTATCCTCTCATTAACACTCGTGAGTAGGTACATCGTGACCACATCCGCCTCTGACAAACTCTCCTCGAAGAAATTCCCATAGATCACGTGAATCCTATTATCAAGACCTAAATCCTTAACCCTCCTAAGGGTTTGTTCATACAGATCCTTCCTAATCTCAATGCATGCTGCCTCTGCGCCAAATTCCCTGGCGGCCATTATCACTATCCTACCATCACCACAACCAAGGTCATAAACGACTTCATTCCTTTTAACATTAGCCAACTGAAGCATCCTCCTAACCACAACCTCCGGCGTGGGTACAAACGGAACGTCGTAAGGCATATTAAAATACGGAAAGAAATCGGGGCTATATAATCCTTTTCCAGTGCGTCTTTAGGCCCTAATATCTACGTTAAGGAAACAGGCACCATACTGACCCCCCGTCCTGAGGGTTGCCCTTAGGGTGGTTTATTGGTTTGTGGTTCATTGTCCTCATCCTCATTGCTGATGGGTTTAACCCACCCGCTCCACCCGTCCAGCGGTAAACCACGGACCTAGCCACCAACCCATTACCCCAATCCCTAATTCAGAACCCAGGAATATGTAGAATATTAATTGCGGCGTTAAGTCTGCGTTTATGACCCCATGCAGGGTTACTTTGTAGTTCCTGTGTTTTCCATCACCATTCCCAATCCAGTAGACCCCAGGTATCCCACTGTTTCTGGGTTCTCCAATGCTATGATATGCACCCCGTGTGAGTGCGCGTTTCTGAGTATAGTGTGTATAGCCTCACAAAATAATGCCTGAAGCTCTTTTCTTTGAATAGCCCCTTGATGTTACCTGAGGAAATGTCGCTGTGTATCTCCATACGATGCCACCTCGCTATTCACCACTACGAGGTTGATTCTAATGAGTGCTTGGCGGCCCTCGGTTTCTGAAACCCGCTCCTTGGTGGGCAGTGAGGGGCTGGGGGGACCGTGATGAAATGCCTACGAAAAACCGCAGACAGGGAACGGTTATAAATATTCTTCTCTAGTGGATAATCCCTGTAATCATCGAGGTCACTCACGGAATACCATCATTAACTCTACTTATTATTTTTACCTTGAGTCCCTCCTCGTCATAATTAACGTCAAGGTCAATGGCACCCCTCTTCTTAAGGACTCTAATTGCATCAATTAATAACTGCTTCTCCTGGGAAGATACTTTGGCCAATGCGTCATTTAAATCCTCGGAATTATTTATGATACTTAAGTACTTACCTATTAAGGCTGAGTTTAGGTCTATCGAGGGCGCGTTTCGCTCAAATATCAGGCCATGAGCCGCCGAGTCGGCCATTGAATATATATTCAGTACTACGTCAGACAAGGACACGCACTTGGTAATTATGTCATTTATCAATGAAGATAATTCCGAGAGCTCAGGATACTTACTCTCCAGTCTATTCATTAATATCCTTAATTCACTTATCTTCTCGATCAGGTCCATTATGCCTAAGTATTGATTAAAAATGAAAATTAAACTAACCATTAAATTAAGCCACGAAATACACCCATTCACTTTATGGAGGCGATCCTAATTAATCTACCTGAAACCGATGGATGAGAACTAAGAACTCTCGACCTCTTACTCGCTAATTCCTGATGCAGCTCCTTCCAGGTAACCTTAATCAACGCCATGGCTAAGTCCTTACCCGGTATGAACTTCATTGCGTATTTATCCGCAGAGTACTCGCTGAACCGCATAGTGAGTAATATCATGAATAACTCCATGAATAAAGCACCAATTAGTATGGGTATCGCGGGTAGACTCATTAGCGGTATTATGTATGTTATTAACGCAATATTCACCAACTGGCTTAGTGATATCAGGAACAGGGCCTTCGCCGAGTCACCGTGAACGATGTGGCCAACCTCATGCATTATTACCGCGGTTAATTCATCACTATTTAGGCATGAAACCAGCCTTGAGGTTAATATAACATAGTTAATGCCGGGCAAGCCTATTGACGCGGCATTGCATTGATCCATGTTTATCAAGTAAATGCCATACTTCTTAACCCCTAATTTGTCAAGTATTGAACTAATACTTATCACCTCTTCATTATATGCCTGCGGTTTTGTACCTGGATTATTAACCAACGTCATTATGAACCTCCTGATCTCTGTCAATGATTTTATATTCTCGATTCTAGATAGAAAACGTAGTGCTTCATTGAACCTCTGTTCATCGAATTCCCCATACTCGAGCGTTATTTTTATTATTTCGGAATTTCTTAGGTTTCCCCATCTTATCTTAAGCTGGAGAATGTATGAGTATATTATTGGTATAATGAGCGGTGATAACAACATTAATATTATTATGTGCATTGAAAGTATTACATTCATTATCCTTAATATTGTTATCACTATGGATATTATCATTATTAGTAATATTACAAGCCCTATTAGACCAACAGGTAATGATCGCATTCTTGGCAAATCATTAACCCTGTAAACCCTATTACCCCTACGCAGAAGTAGTACTGTTATTTTACGCGCACCGTTGGTGCCCAAGTACCTTAGAACCAGAGCGTTTAGGAGGACCTTAACCTTATCGTGTCCCTTAATCCTTATCTCGTGGTTTATACTTAGTTCAGCATTTCCGTGCTCATTACTTACTATTAACCTCGTGACATCATTATTGATTTCCCTCTCTATGTATGGTATTCCAATAACGCTCAACAAATAACTCTCTATGTAATTAATTAGGGATTGAGGATCTTTTATTAAATCACGGATTATTTGATATATCCTTATTGCCGCCATTCGTGGCTGTTTGTGCCAGGTTTATTTTTTGGGCATTAGCTAATTCCCTCAGCATATTTATACTTGTATTACCTCTTCTCGTGGTCTTATAACCGTCAATAAAGGTCAGTATCTCATGGACATTATTATGCTCAAGTATTAACCAAAACTCGGTATCCCTTATTATACCGTAAACCTTGCCTCTAGCGCTCCTCTTAATAACCTTAACAAGCCCCAGCTCAACGAGTTCCTCAAGGAAATTCCTAACTATGACCGATTCCGAACGCGGGCTTTTCCTGGTCCATATAGATATGTCCTGGGCAACCTTCGCAGGTCTAAAGGTTATTAATTGACCCTTTGCGTTGAGGATCATGTCCTTTAGCATCTGTAGGATTAGGATTTTCACCTTCCTCGTGTCTATCATTAGGTTTTCCGTTGCTGTCATCAGTGCACCAAGGTTCCCGTATATATCTGCTTAAATAAATAAATTCAGAAATTGTGACACCCTCGTTCTTACGCATCACCAGAGTCTCATATGGCGCTTTTATTATTAGCTATTTGTGTTATTTTTCAATTTCCCATCAAACTCCAGTATCCTCTCAATAACCTTTTCATCGGCATCTAATATTCTCTCTATTTCATTAACCTTATCACGTAAATTAATAACCTCCCTCTCCAGCTCCATCACTTGCCTCCTGAATAGAGACTCATCTTGACCAGAGTTGACACTCGGTGGGGGTCCCTTATTGCCATCAAAATTACCCAATGCCTTACCATTATTAGAATCAGTACCCAGACTGCCATTATTTCCAGTAGCTGAGTGATTAGTGACCTTGGGCTTTAAATTATTGTTATCAGCATTTACATCAGCATTAACTAAATCATCGGTAGGCGCCTTGTCTTCTTCATGGTTAAATCTCCTAATAACCACATGAGCTGGCAACACCGACGCCCTTAGTGGTCTTATTTTGGCGATGCCTCTGCCCGTTATTACTATGGCCTCGTCTGTCGATATCTCACTCAGTTTATTGATTAAATCCCTCGAGAGGGACACGTCATTATCCAAAAGCCCTGGATTTATCTTGAAGAGAATTATGTTGCAGTGTTTCAATATTAATGATTTTGGAACCACGTTACTTACGAGTATCGTCCTCAAGCCGTACTTCGCCAATTCCATTATCACATGATCAACGATTGAATAACTGGGGCCATTTATATCAATCAGGTTCTGGGCCTCCTCAATGATTAATACATGCCTAACCCTCCTTTCTATTAATCCCTTTCTCATGTAGTTCATATAAAGCGCAGCCAATATTAATGACGAAACTAACCTTTTCTCTTCAATAATTGTTAAATCACTGAGATCCACGATAGCGTCACCTTCCATAAGCGCCTCAATACTTACGATACCCTTACCAATGTTCATAGCCGAGTACTCAAGTCTCCTTAGGATGGCTGCCTTCATTTCTGCCTCAGTCCTTGTATTGACAAGGTAATTATCTATCCTCCTTATTAAATCGTTGAAGCTTGAATACCCACCATCACGTATTATTCTATAAAGCATGTACATACTTGGCTCATTAAGGCCAAGACCAAAACCGAGAATTTCAGTTAGCAATTTAGGTGGTATTTTTTCGAGGTCTATGTTTATGGCTGACGTAGGCAGCGTAGGTAATATTCCCGTGTATTCTCCATGCCAATCAAGTGCGGTTACCACGTATTTTTGACTTAGTTCCTTAATCATCGCCTTAACTAGGGATGACTTACCACCCCTGGTGGGACCCAGTATACATAGGTGCTTGTCAAACGGTATCCTGTAAGGCATAAGAAAGCGAGTACCCACTGTGACACCTTCAATTGAGTAACCCCTTAACAACGATATCACTGCTAACGAGGCAGGTACCGCAAGGGCGCCAATACTCAGTATGTCCATAAAGTCTCATTAAAGGAGGCCCCAGGTAGGTTAATAAGGCACTAATTAATCACCAGAGCGATGTGTTTAGGAATTGAGAAATACTTATGGGCTTCATCCTAGACATAAGCCACTTGGGCATGTACTTTCTATAACGATAAAACCTACCATCCAACAGTACGGCAACCTTCTTATGCCTATCCAAATCCCTTAGTAACCTGCCAAGTATTTGTGTAGTTGTTGATATTGCGGGGAAGAGAAACGATACCATAAACCCACCAATCCCCAATTTCTGGTAATACCGTGACTTTAGAAAACTCCATTGACTGTATTGAGGAAGCGGAAATCCAATAATCATGGCACCAATCAATTCCTGTTCAAGGAAGTTTATACCCTCACCAATTGGGTTCTGGGCATATGTTATCACCAGCGATTTCGTAGTCCTCGCACTCTCCTTAAACGGACCTACTAGGCCCATGGCCTCGGAACCATCCCTAAGGATAAACGTTGGTATTCCCCAAACTGGTGGCGAGTAATTATTGACGTAAGTATTCATGTACTCAATACTTGGAAAGAAAACGGCCAGCCCTCCTATTGGTGGCGCTGACTCAATGAACGCCTTAATGCCCCTGTGGGCAATATCGAGGTACTCCTTCATTAGCCTGTTACGAAACGTGAACTCGACGTCCATTACGGAGAAAACAGTGAAGTTCTCCTGGTACTCTCTGGGTAGGGAATCCACCGCTATGTAATGTGATGACCTAGGAAGGACCCTCATTATATGTGAGAACCTACTGCTAATTGATGCCGTGAGGAGGAGAGCCTTGTGCGCCCTCACTATTAAGTCGCGTATTGGTTTGAACGAGAGACACCTCAGCCTAATTAATTTACCATCATAGGTGAAGGCGCATAGGTCGGTACCGTAATGCGTAAGTATTTCAATAACCTTGTCATTAAACGATTCAGAACCCTCAAGAAGGTCATCAATTTCGAATTTCCTTAAAACCACGATTTCTCCCTGCGGTACATAACCCCTTATCCTACTGAATATTTTCCTGGCTAGGCCATTACCATTTAATACCCACTGCCTTAACTCATCTATATCAATGTCTATGGAGGTCTCGAGACCTGCGATGACATTGTGGAACTCATCAATTATTACCAATGATTTATCCCAGGAACCCATTATATTCATTAACCTGCCATAAAGTTCAGGA
This sequence comes from Vulcanisaeta souniana JCM 11219, assembly GCF_026000775.1. Taxonomy (GTDB): domain Archaea; phylum Thermoproteota; class Thermoprotei; order Thermoproteales; family Thermocladiaceae; genus Vulcanisaeta; species Vulcanisaeta souniana. The sequence continues at coordinate 1,927,805 of NZ_AP026830.1, forward strand.
CTTGATAGGTAGGCATGTGTTGATATTAATATGGGTAATTGAAAAGCTAGCGCCTCATTTACCTCATATGGGCATGAACCACTATTGTACAGCTCAAGTGGTTCGCAGGTAAGGGTTGGCTGCGGCACCGCGGCCTTACCAACCCTACACCTACCACTTAATCTATATAGGAGGCATTGCTTGGCGTTACTGGCATTAAAGGGGCACAGAGATTCCCTACCCAGTAAAATGATTGTTTTATCCCTAATATCGAACTGCTTCGTGAACCCACAGAGCTGTAGTGCCTCCGCCTTGGACCTAGTCATTATGAGTACACGGCCTCCATCATCAACCCACCTCTTCGCCAGACCCACTGCTATTCTTGACTTACCAAAACCAGGGTATGCATTAAGAAGGATCACGTCCTTTTTCTTCAGTAATGAGTATACGTAATTATTAATGTCCATAACGCCAATAAATAAATGCTCAAGTCAATTAATTAGGCACTGATTAGGCAGATGGTTCATAAATACGTGTCTTGGATCCCTCAAGGAATTTCTTCTTGACATTTTTCATTTCATTAAAAGCATCATTAATCGCATTAAGTACCTTGGAATTTGACTTAACCTCGTCAAGTTCCTTGCAATTATTTAGCATTTTCTCGAATAATTCATCAACTATCCTATCAGGTAGCCTCTCGAGGGCTTGACCGTATATCTTTGGTAACTCCTCACTTATGAACTTCACTACATCGTCAATACCCTCCCAATTATCCTCCGCCTGTCTAATTATCGCCAATATCGTCTCTAGGCTATATCTTTCGTCAGCGGATAATTTATTATCATCGATATCCAGGTAGGTCCTATTTAGGCAATACCTAACGAACCTGTATATTAATGGATTTATGTTTAATGTGGACATTGGGATCCCCGTGTTAATGGCGCTTTAAAAATCTAATTACCTAAGGTAGGCATTATGCGACAAGTTAACAATTTATTTTTAAGTCAATGTAACCGGGTACTAATTGGGAAACCTTGATCGACACGCATGCACACTTAAGTAGGCTGGATATTTATGGCCATGCGGATGAATTAATAAATGAAGCCAGTGGGGAGGGATTGCTCGGTATTATCAATGTTACGATGAGGCTTGAGGAAACTGCGAACGCATTAAACCTTGTGAATAGGTATAGGGGTTTTGTCTATACGGCGTTGGGTTATGACTATTGCGGTTTCGATATTAAGGAGGTCCAGGAAATAATGAGAATCATAAATAAGAATAAGGAATTGATTGTTGGCATTGGGGAGGTCGGCCTTGACTACAGCAGGGTCAGGGACCCAATGCTTAGAGAAATATCACGCCACATATTCACTAAGTGGATATTACTAGCCAGGGATCTTGAACTACCGCTGATTATTCACTCCAGGAAAGCTGAAAATGACGTGATAGAACTACTGAGTAGACATGGACCAGTTAAGTGCGTAATGCATGCATTTAGTGGTAACAAGAGTCAAGCAATAAGATTGTTAGAGTTGGGGTGCTATTTCTCAATCCCACCAACCGTAGTCAGGTCACAACAAAAGAGGGATCTAGCGGCCATAATACCCCTCAGTAGGTTACTCCTTGAGAGCGATACCCCTGAACTGGGCCCTAGCCCTGGCGAACCATCAAGACCAGCACATATTAAGCTAGTCTTGGTTGAGTTATCGAGGATCCTAAACATGGACCCCGGAGACCTAGGTAATGTGGTGACCGAGAACGCATTATCGCTGTTTCAATTGAGATAGTACTCAGTCCTGCGTGGTTTCTTCACTACTCATCTCCCCAGTCCTCATCATTCACACTTAACAACTTATTAACCCATTAATGTATTTTTATGCAAGAAATCGCCATGGGAGTTATTGATAGGATAATCGAGGAACTCAGGAATAGAGGGTTTAGGATTAGGGTTGTTCGTGATGACTCAATTAAGGCCGACTTGAACAGACTTACGGTTAAGGTTTGGCTTGCCTCCGGTGATTATTTCCCGTGGTGGTCTAACCCGCTTGACATGGTTAATGATCTTGAACTCAATGACGTTAATGCGCTCTTTGTTATTTCTGAGAGACCATACGTTGTAAGTGACTATATAGTTAATAACCTGTCAAGGATTAATTACTGGTTCAATAAGGAGGTAAACGTAAAGGTGTACTCGGTAAACATTGATAGACTGGAGGAGGATCTTGAGGACGGCATAAACCTCGTAATAGCTAATCACTACAGGGAAACAAGTAATGTAACGCTTAAGGGAAATCCCTGTCCCAATTGTGGTTTGCCCATGACAATAACGTACACTTCAAGGTATTTCTCACATAGATGGGGGTCCTGGGTTAATGAGTATGTCGAAGTTTGCGAAAAATGTAAAATAGTCTCCCATAGGTTAGTTCTTTAATTAATAATATTTACCACACTGGAATTAACGTATATGTTCAAAATAATGCTTATTAACCACCAGAAAGTAAAATTGCGGAATATATTTTATGCCGGATTTACCCTTCATGCCATTAGATGCAAGGTTCGCTGATGTACTGGGACTTATAGACACCCTAGCCAATGAATTCAAGGGGCAGGCGGACATATTCATGATCGCCAAGGAAATGGAGTCAGACATAGATGACCTTATGCCGGCCCTAAACGCTGCTGTTTACCTTGGTTTTGTTGAGGTTAAGGGTGGTGACATTAGGATCACGGATGCAGGGAGGGAATTCCTTAATGCTAAAATTAGTGATAGAAAGAAAATACTAAAGCAGAAATTAATTAATCTCGAACCATTCCACACAGCCTATGCCTTAGGCCTGCATAGGCCATTCACTGTGGATAACCTTATTGAGAAATTGAATGAGAAAGGCTACATAGAAACCAGGGAGCCGGGAATTAGACATTTACTTGAGATTTTACTGGCGGAGTGGGGTGTCTTTGCCGGTATGCTTAAGAAGAGGGGCGACGAGTACATAGCGCTGCCATAACTCATTTATTCACTTTGACGAAAACCATCCCAGAAACAATGACCTCCTCAATAACTCCATCATTAAGTAATTGATTATATATTAAACGCCAATTATCCGGGACGTTATTACTGAGCCAGTCTTCAAACGCCGGCTTGGGTACCATTTCCTGTATCTCACTCCTTATCCTATCTACGACCACCTGAAGGTTTGTCTTTTTCTCATTACCTGGATTGCCCAATTCCCTGGTTGGATAACTCTTTACTACCCTCCTTATGTAGAAGGTGTCGTCCAACGTACTGTATATGACCTCAAAAAGCCCTGTTTTACTCAACTTATTGAGCATCTCTATACTGATCCTAATCCCTAATGCACCCTCAATCTCCTCAATACTAACCCACTTATCATCAATCAGCTTTATTAACTTCTTTATTAAATCATCATTATTTACTATCAATGAATTCACGTGGATGACTGTTATTACTCATATAAATCTTAAATAGCTAATTTAAAAGAAGCAATTAATGACGGTATCTTTCAAGATACCCACGGTAGTGGTGATTGGCAGGATTGGTAATGAATTAGCCACCTGGAGTACTGATGGCACCACAACGATGTTGGGTAACGTACCCGGCATTGAAATGGTTAATGAACTTAAGGTTGAGAGACAAATAATGGGCCACATGGCACTGGCATCCTTTGGTCAATACGTGATCAAGGCAATAGACCTAGATAGTAGGTTTGGTTCATACACATTAAATGAGAATACCCTTGTGAAAATACCCAGCAGGGGTAACGCTGATTTTAAGAAGTATAATGATTGGTTCACCATAAGAAACACCTTTATATTAATAGGTGATCCTCGTTCCACAAATGCCGCTAACCACTACCCGTTAATATGCCCCTACAGGGTTGGTGATACGCTGTTCATTAATATAGGGTTCATAAGCACGGAAAGCATTAAGGTAGTATTAACGTTACTCGATGTATTACGTAATAACGCAGGTAACGGTTACCTAAACACGGCATGCATGTGTAGGATACCATCTATGCCCCTGGAAATAGCCCTTATAAGTAGTGACAAGTACTTACTGGTAAGGACGCACTTGAATGAATCCCAGACAATAACCAGTAGTAAGTACTTAGTTCTTCTAACTAAGGGCGGTAACGTGATTATCAAGTACACACCTAATGAGGAACCAATAAATACAGTAATCAATGTACTTAATGAGATGAAAAAATACTAGCCTTCTTAACCAATTTGAGTCAACTAACCGTAATAATAAAGAATTATTAACTTCACCAACCTTATTACCACGTGAGTATAAGTACTGGACTTGAATTTGTGTCTGACAACATTATGCCAATAATAAGGAGTTTAGTAGCCAAGAAACTCCTTGAAAATGGGTATAGCCAACTCAAGGTAGCTAAGGTGCTTGGTATAACACAACCAGCTGTTAATAGGTATGTCAATAGGAACTATGATGAAATGCTAAGTAAAATTGAGACACTGGGAATTAGTAGGGATTGGGTGATGAGGGTTGTTAATAATGTCGTTGAGCTAATAATGAACAATAAGGAATATGAAGCCCTTGAGTACCTAACGAACACCATAATAATGGAACTTGGTTCCCTAAGACTATGTGACGCCCATAGGAGACTCGTTTCATCACTACCAACAACCTGCAACGTATGCTCGGTACTAATAACGGGCATTGCTGATTCGGTAATTAGGAACATGGAGAGAGCACTTTCAATTATTGAATCACACCCAGAAATACAATCCATAATACCGAGGGTACTAATGAACATTGTTGAGGCTAAACCTGGGGCCTTAACCGAGGACGACGTGGTCGGCGTACCCGGCAGAATCGATGCTCACGGCGGCAGAGTCATCATAGGCTCAAAACCCATATATGGCGGTAGTAGGCACCTTGGTAGGTTAATCATTAGGTGCATGAGAATAAACCCAAGGTATAGATCAGTGGCCAGCATTAGGTATGATGATAGGGTGGAGATGGCGCTCAGGGAATTGGGTATACGGTATATAAAGGTTGGCCCTCATGAAGATCCCAGTGAGGATAGCGTCATAAATTCAGTCGTTAACTCACTGGGTAACGATAGAGAATTAGATGTTGTGGTGGATCTTGGGGGTTATGCTCTTGAGCCGATAACATACGTTTTTGGGATGGACTCAGTAGATGTTGCACTAAAGATCATATCAATAGCATTAAAAATAACTCAATTAAGTCCTAATCCTATTAATTAGGCGATTTATGATATACCCAGCTGGATTAACACCGGTGGCTTTCTTGAATCCCTGCCAGGACATTGTTGGATTAACCTCGAGTATGAAATACCCATCCCTCGTCTCTGCAATATCAACACCACCATAATCAAGGCCAAGCACCTCAATAGCCCTTAACGCTAATTCACTCAACTCACCCGTGACCTTGGCAGGCTCTGGCTTGGCCCCCTGAGCCACATTACTCTTCCATGAAACACCCCTCCTGAACTCAGCCCCAATCACCTCATTACCGACAACCACAACCCTGTAATCACCATTACCAACCTTATCGAGGAACCTCTGCACATACATGGGCTTATTCAGGTTAGTTAGATAACTGAATATGTGCATTGCCACGTCAGCATCATCAACCTGGAAAACGCCAAAGCCCATGGCGCCCCTGATCTGCTTAATCACTGACTTACCAAATTCCTTAACAGTATTATAGGCAACAAACATGTTTTCACTAACCACAGTATCAGGAACCGGCAATCCATGCTTAGCAAGCAACATGAGCGAAATAAACTTGTCGCTGGCCAGTAACCAATTCATTACTGGATTCATTACATAAATACCATTAAGTTCGAAGGCCCTAACAATCCAAAGTCTGTGGACGAATTGCTCAAAATCACGAATCACACCAATGTGCCTAAGCACTGCACCTGATACGCTCAGTTCCTCATAGTTAGACCTACCAATTAATTGATAATAATTAATGTTGCCCCTACCGAACTTAACGCCAATCATATCAATATAAATCCTCTTGATCCTGTGACCCAGGGACCTAATGGCATCCTCTAAATCAACGACGTCCTCCGGATTATACTCAACTTCATACGGCCTTATTATACCTATATCCACATCCAAAACAATAAAAATGGTTTTATTAATTTAAGCCCATGTAAATGAACATACGCACTTGTATAAGTAATGTATACGTAAAATAAACGTAAACTTACTCAATCCTTAATTTATCTGGGTCCAGTGATGCAGGAATGACTCCCTTCCTAAACCTACTGATGTCTGAGCTGATTGGTCTGGTTGCATCAATCCCCATCTTTGTGGTTATGCCCTGCAGAGGATCAATGGCAACAGGATCAAGTGTAGAACCCCTGGCATACTTAATGAGTACTAAGTCCTCGTCTGCCCTAAACCTCGTCGCCATAGCCCACTCAACCTCGCTTGGATCATCGATGTTTATGTCATCATCAACCACAACAACGTACTTAAGGCTTGGATGAGCTGCAAAGGCCGCCATAATGGCATTCTTGGGATCACCATCGCTCTGCTTCCTAATGGCTACTACAGCGTGTAACCACCCGCAACCACCATCTGTTAACCTGACTGATTTAACCTCAGGAACTACATTACTAACGAATTGCCAAATCTTGGCCTCTTTCTCAATGCCCATTAGTAACTTATGCTCGGAGTAACCAGCCACAAGGGCCTGGGCAATTAATGGGCCGTCCCTCCTTACATAGATCCTTGTTATTCTAACAACTGGTTGTTCCCTAACCTCATCGTAGGTACCAAGTACATCCATACAGGGTCCCTCCTTGGTTGTTTCCCTGGCCGATATGTAACCCTCCATAACCACCTCGGCATGCGCAGGAGCAGGTACACCATTATCAAGAGACTTAACCTTGAGTGAACCATTCAATAGGGCATTTGCCATGTTTAACTCGAAGGTGCCGAAGGATGGTGATGAAGCAGCTGCAACCAAGATGGCTGGGTGCAAACCCCAAGAGATCGATATTGGTGTGTCCTTACCGATTTCCCTATTTCTCATGTAAATCCTGTATAGGTGCCTTGGCACGAGCCTAATGACAAACCTATCAGGGCCTATTGGAGTAAGCCTATGAATACTTGCATTTAATACGTTCTCCTTAGTATCCATGCCAACAACTACTGCGCTTGTCAAACAAGGACCCGGTTCCAATTCGAAATACCTAGGTATTGGTAACTTTGTTAAATCAACACTAGGTAACGGGTCATAAACCACATTGTTTGTTTCCCCGGGCCTATACGATGGAGCAACCTCCTCAGCCCAAAGAAGTCTTCTGTAGAATTCAACATCAGTCTTCACACCGAGAGCTCTGTACACTTTATTCCTGGTATTAACGATATTACCCACGACATGCGTATCCCTAAACCCACGTACATTGGTGAACTCAAGAGTGGGCCCCTTGTCAAACTTAGTAATTACGTATGGTATTTCATAATTGATGTCCAGTTCATCATTAACAAACCTTAACATGCCCGCGCTCCTTAGTCCAGACAGGAATTCCCTTAGATCCATTAACCTATGCTGAGCTCCTTAGAGTAAAATAATTTTACTACACCATTAGAATGCCATGACTTATTAATGTATAAACCCGGCGTTTCAGATGCGTGGGTATCATCTCATACACCATTTAGCTTAGATCCAAAAGTCTCAAACCCAGCGTTCTCAAGCATAATTATTGAAAGCATAATACTTCGTGGTTATTCAAGGTACTTGTATCCATGAATTGTTGGATCAATAAATTAACTCATTAGTGTTTATCGTGCCCTAGTCTGCTCGAATACTGTATATCCACACTTACCGCAGGCCCACCTTGGGACTGGGACCTTGTGGTAAGCCATTACAGACCCGCATCTCGGGCAAATTCTCCTGAGAAACTTCATCGTACCATTTTCATTATCAATCTCATACCATGTGTGTGCTCTAGCCTTTACTTCCTTGGGCATTCAAGGCATCGAATCCCCTCTGTCCTTTTAAGATTTTTCCTCCACGGGTCACGAATTCACGGGATAACCCTTATATATTTCAGGGCGACTTATTATCCGGTGATTGATGTAGCCAGGGCTGAGCTGGTGAATGTGAGTCTCCCTTAATGAGGGCCACATCACCACAGCGAGATCCAATTGGCGCTTCTGTGTTCCTCGAGCACGTCTTGGTAAACCCTCTTCGTCCAACGGGCTATCCTATCCCAGGTATACCACTTGAGCACGGATTCCCTGGCGTTTCTCGCGATCCTTTCCCTTAACTCATCATTACTTAGCAAGATCTTTGAGGTCTCAATGATCTCCTCGGTGTTATTGGGCATTACCTTAACGCCATTATACCAATCACGGACGATCTCATCAGGTCCACCAACTTTAGATGTAATGACGGCTAGCCCTGTTGCCATGGCCTCAAGTATCGTTATCCCAAAGGGTTCATACCTACTGGGTAGTATTGCCAAGTCAGAAACCTTTAGTATTGAGTAAAGTGTCTCATCATCAACCCTACCAGTGAAGTAAACCTTGTTCCATATGCCCCATTCATGCGCTAATTCCATTAAGTGTTCCCTCATTGGCCCATCACCAACAACAAGAAGCTTCAGGTTCCAATCCCACTTAAGTAACTCCCTGAATGCGGCAAGTACCAAGTCAGGGCCCTTCTCATGAACCAACCTACCAACGAAGACTATCAACCTTTCACTGGGCAATGCGTATAGGTCCCTAAATCCTGGTTTTACACTAATGGAGTCTATGTAATCCACATCGATTCCATTGGGTATCATTATCAACTTATCCTTGGGAACTCCGTGAACAGCCGAAACCTCATTTAACATATAATTACTGCAAACAATAACCTTCCAAGCCTCGTAAGTAGCCCTCCATTCCCATGAATGAATTATGAACTGTTCCTCATTATGAATACCCCCACGTCTGCCAGCCTCAGTTGCGTGTATCGTGACTACCAAGGGCTTACGTAACATGTGCTTTAGGGCTATGCCAGCAGGTCCGGTTAACCAATCATGAACATGTATCAGGTCAAACCCCTGCTCGTCATACACCTTAAGCGCCTCCTCGATCATTTCCTCATTGAAGTTTAGGACCCACGTAATGAAACTCGTTGATCTGAACCTAAACGGGTCAACCCTCCTAATATGAACCCCATCAACCTCATCCTGAAGCGGCGCACCAGGTAGTGAGATGCTTATCACAGTTGTATCAACTCCATCCTTAACTAAATGCCTAGTAATGTGATAAACATGCCTCCCTAGGCCGCCAATCATGTGTGGAGGAAACTCCCAACTAAGGTGCAATACTCGTATTGCCACAAATAGCTTTTCCTTAGATCTATTTTAAAGTAAATTCTATGTGAAAATATTCGATAACTTACGATATTTGATTTAATTCACTGTTTCCCACCATCCATTCATCCCTCTGCCTTAGTTACTTTACCCAGTATTCTAGGTTAGAATCAGAAAGCCTATTACTCAAAATAATGCATCATGTCCATCATAATTGACTAATTACCTTAATGGGAAATCAGCAAGTAGGAAGAAATGCTGAGGTTTGAGGGTATTCCTTGAACTCACTGGGGTGAAGTAATGGACTGGAGGCTCGGCCCGTGGTCCACCGCTGGACGGGTGGAATGACCAAAGGCCGCTGGCAATTAGGATGAAGGCAACGAACCAACCCCAAGAACCTACCCAAGAACAAGGAAGAGGCCAGTAAAGGGAAAAAGCATGAATTCTCATAGGGCTTACTATCTTTCTTTTAAGGGTGTAATTCCATGGTGCATTCCGTGTAATAAAATTTAAAATTAATGGGTATTAGCTTGCTCCGTGAAGATTGTACTTGTTGCCGTGCCGGGCAGTGGTAAATCAACTACGTTAAAGTTCGTTAGGGAGATGCTTTCTGATGTGGCGATTGTTAATTACGGTGATTACATGTTGGAAATCGCTAAGAGGCAGTACGGAATCACCAATAGGGATGAGATGAGGAAGAAATTACCCGTGGATGAATATAGGAAGGTTCAGGAACTTGCTGCCGAAGAGATTGCAAAATTACCAGGTGATGTTATTATAGACACTCACGCCAGCATTAGGGTTCAGGGTGGTTTTTACCCGGGCCTTCCTGATAGAATAATGGCAAAGCTTAGGCCAGATGCAATAGTGCTCATGGAGTTTGATCCAAAGGATATAATGGAAAGGAGGGCTAAGGACGTGGGTCTCAGGGACAGGGAATCAGAGTCACCGGAGGACATTGAGATGCATCAATTAGCCAATAGATACTATGCTTTTGCGGCGGCGAATGCAGGTGAATGCTCAGTGTACATATTTGATTTCAGGAAAAAGGTTCAGTCAAGGCCGTTTGAACATGCAGAAATGGCCGCGCGAATGATCGTTGACTTAATACTAAGGGGTAGAAGTGCCACTAAGTGATTCGTTGCCTTAATCGAGGCGCGAAATATTTAAAATAACATGGCCCGGTTCAAGACCTGTATGAAGGCCTTAATAATTGTTGCTGACGTTTCATATAAAGGAGAGTATTCAATGGCGGTGCAGGCGCTTAGGCAATTGAGTATGGAGGTCAGTACTGGGTTAGTAAGTAAGACTGCGAATATTAACTTCGACATAGACCTGTCTAGGGGTGTAGGTGAGGATCTCCTTACTAATTATGACCTTGCTGTATTTATAGCTGGTTACTGGGCTTATTACGCCGCCACCGGCAAGGATATGCCTGGCAAGGTTAAATCCGTGGTTAATAGGGAAGCCTTCGAAAAACTACTTACTCAGTCAATAAGTAATGGTAAGATAACGGTACTACCACTTGCAGTGCCTGCCTACGCCGCTAGGCTGGGCTTACTAAAGGGTAGGAAAGCCACGGTATACCCAACCACGGACTTAATAACCATACTCAAGAATAATGGGGTTGAATACATAAATAACGATTTGGTAATTGATGGTAATGTAGTAACCCTGAAGAGAACCACCGTTGAATCACTAACCAAGGCATTTAGTAAACCATGACTATTATTTTTAACTTTCATGGCTCCTTGGCAATAAATACTATCCCTATTCTTCGAAAATTAAGATTAGGCAAAGAAATAGTTTAAATTACCCCATGTTCTACGCATAGTTGGTAATGATTTCATCACAACGTAAGTCGCTGGAAATGTATGAGATACCTAGAGTAATCGTGTTCGGACCAGGCGCGATTAGTAAGGCTCCTGATATTCTTAGTAAGATTGGGCTTGAGGGACTGAGGGGTTTGATACTGATCGGCCCTCGATTCGGTGGGCATCTACTTGATAAGATCGAGTGCAGGATCTGCGATGTTGAGGAGGTCGATGAGGTAAGCCCCGAGAAAATAATTGCATTATCAAATAAGTATTCCCGGGTTATTGATTATATAGTTGCCCTAGGTGGTGGTAGAATAATTGATTTTGGGAAGGCCATGGCTCATATAATGAATGCGCCCTATGTGTCAATACCAACCATTGCTTCTCATGACGGTATTGCAAGCCCCTACGTATCGCATATACTCCAGCTAGACCTCAGTAAGCATGGTATTAGTAAGGTTCAGAGATCCCCAATAGCCATTATAGCCGATACGTCCATAATACTCGAGGCCCCAAGGAGGTACTTACTAGCTGGCATCGGTGAGTTAATTGGTAAGTTAATAGCGGTTAAGGATTGGGAACTAGCCGTTAGAGTTAAGGGCGAGGAGTTCAGTGAATACGCAGCAGCTCTGGCAAGGGATAGTGCATTAATAGCACTTAGGAATAGGGATAGGTTGAAGGTTCATAATGAGGAAAGTGTGAGGATAGTCGTGAAGGCCCTCCTAGGTTGTGGTGTTGCCATGGCAATAGCAGGTAACTCAAGACCATGCAGTGGATCTGAGCATTTATTTAGCCACGCGATAGACCTGCTGGCTAGGGACAAAGGATTTAGGCCTGCATTGCATGGGGAGCAGGTAGCCCTTGGCGCCATAATGATGGCCTACCTACATGGCATGAAGTGGAGGAGAATTAAGTCATTTCTACAGAGCCTGAACATACCAATTACAGCCAAGGAGCTTGGTATCGATAGGGAAATAATCATTGAGGCATTAATGATGGCACATAACGTTAGGCCAGATAGGTTCACAATACTTGGTGCGGGTCTAACGCGTAAGGCAGCTGAGAACCTGATTGACGTTACGGGCGTTGCCTAATTACTTCCTTACCATAAATAAGGTAACTACTGACTTCGGTTAGTTAACCCAGGGGTTTTGGTTTTCTGTTAATGGAGGTTTATTTCTATTTCTTTATTCGTTGCACTAAGGATGGCAACTCACTGAATGATAAGTAAGGTGAGTATCAAACCAGTAAGGGGATGTAAACCAGATGAAAAAAGAGCTGAGGTTACCTTAGATAACCTTAATCAGTAGGTAGCTAAATACTAGGCCTATTATTATTGATGTTGCAAACCCAAGGAGCAATTCGTTGAAGTATCTGAGGTTTATTATTCTAAATCTATGCGCAGCGCCAACACCAACTAGTCCGAAGGATGTGGTCACTGTTATGGGCATTGGTACGGAATAGAGGGTCCCAATTTCCATTGCCATGAATGAAAATAATTGCACCGTGAAGCTTGTTAAGGGTCCTATCGTGAACAGCCCCGTACCAAGTCTATACAGGGTTCTCCAACCAATTAGTAAGACACCCAGTATGGAACTAATCACAATCACCAGTAAACCCCTATAGCTAAAGCCCAGCAATGCCCATAATAGACCAAGGTTATTTGCGCCAAAGGAGAAGGAGAGCAGGAACACGGTGAGTATGGATAAGGCTCGGTAAACACCAATGTACTTAAAGGAAAGCCTTGAAAACGCGCTGAGTGATTTATAAAGAATGTACGAGAGGAACATCACTATTATGGGTAAGGACAACCAATAGCCAAGCACAAAAACAGCATTGCTCAGTAGATGCCCCATGGCTAATGAAGCGCCAATAAGACTAGCGTACAGAGACCCTGTTAATGACATTGGAACCCTCATGCCCTCGCCAACGAGGAATATTATTATGGCCACAGTCATCGCCACCATGGCTGCATCCCCGCTCACCACATTAGCCCTCATGTAGGTACCCTGAAGCCATAGACCAAGCACATACCCAAGCAGTGATAAAATGATGGCGTATTTGTAATCGATTGATCTAGACCCCACCGCAGCACCTGCATTAGCGGATAAATTATTCCCTGATACTAAAAACGAGAGTAAGAAGGCCAATGCATAATCTATGAGTAGGGAATTCGTCATACAATGAGTATGTAGACCTTACCTTTTTAAGCGCAACTCATAATCATTTAGACCTTAAGTCATTAATTATTAATTCAGCAATTCTTTTTCCGCTCATGATCATAGAGCCGAATATAGGCCCCATTCTGGGTAAACCATAAGCTGCGGCAACAGCCATGCCAGTCACGTAGAGGCCTTCCATGACCTTACCCGTGTACTTAATAACGAGGTCCTCGGCAACCGAGGCATACGCGGACTTCTCACCATGAATCGTTAAGCCCAAGTCCGGGTTCTTTCTCGCCGTTACTGCGGCCACCTCAGCATCATGGCCAGTGGCATCTATGACAGCCCTAGCCTCGATGAAGAAGGGATCTGTATGAACACCGGCCATCTGCACGGTAGACCAATAAACCGCAAGACCAGCAACCCTGGGTGGATTATCCCTAATTATTACGTCATCAACGTGAACCCCAAGGAGAAACCTAGCCCCCGCATCAATGGCCTTAACGGCGAGTTTGGCAATCATCTCAGCAGGATCAACGGCAAATAATCCATCACCCATGTCCTGAAGCCTAATACCAAAATCCCTACCCAAGATCTCAGAGGCAGGGTATTCAACAACAATACTTGGTAGGTGACTGGCGGCACCGCCAATGCCACCACCGAATGAGAATCGTCTCTCCAGGACTATAGTCTTTAAACCAGCCCTGGCTAGGTAATAAGCCGCGGTCATACCTGAGGGACCTGCGCCAACGATCGCGACATCAACGCTTGAGTACTCATCAAGTACCTTTAAAGCGCTCCTCATTATTGCACGGGTTATGTTTGATTCGGAAACCGAAATGCCCGCCATATAATCACCAAGTTATTGAACATTAATAAGCAAGTTATAAATATTATGCCAAAAACCAGACAAGACCATTAACCGCCATGTCCTTATTAATTACCGAGCCGCAAGCCACTAATGCCATTCACGTTAAACAAGGCACCTGGGCAATTAAGGTGTTCAAACTGCGGGAGGATAATAATTAGCCAACCAATAGTGGTTAAGACATGCTGCGTAAATAGGCCATGGGTTTTCTGCTCCGAGGAATGCTATAATGAATTCCTAAGGAGGTGGGTAAGGAATCAGGAACCACACAAGGGAAGGAACTCATTAAGGAGAGATGTGCTGTAAAAATTAACTTACTCTAAGGTTTTTGATTAAGGCTGAACTACTAGGGTAATCACTTAATGTCTTCCTCCTTGGCCGCGTTTCTTAACTGCTCAATAAGCGTATCTATTGGGGTACCTGGCTCAACAAAGAATAACTGGACACCCATTGACGTAAAATATTCATAACTCGTCTCACAGGCCCCACTAGCTATTACTGCGTCGACATCCCTTAACGCATTCTCATGAAGCCATTGATACTTAGCGATACCATGTATTGGAATCCCTGATCTAGACAGTGACTCATGGATCACGGCCGGATCATCAGTATCCGGGATATTACCAAGGGGATTATCCCTACTCTCCACGAGCCTAATATCCTTAGTATCCTCACTAAGTTCATATATTACGTATTTCTTAGCATGCGCAAAGTGACCATCACTTATTGACTTCCCATCATCCGTAGCTACTGCAATCCTTACCATATGACTATGATCAACACGATACTTAATAAACCACTGCGCTAAAATCAAGCAAAATTAACACACTAGAACAAGTCAGGCATTAATGCATTAACCCACCGTAACAGGGTAAGGAGGAACTGAACAAGAATTTGGCACACCGTATTAGCACTTAATTGTATGTATAATTGTTTTATTTAGAGTTGATCCCCGTTTGCCTGCTTCATCCTTGTGTGTTATTCTGGTGGTTTGTCTCTATCGTTCATTACCTTGATCTCCCTTAATGCCCTGGATAGTTGCTTATAATTGCCGCAATGGCGTTAAAGCATGTCAGGAATTGACGAAAATTAATTCCCACAACTCACCAACCTGCACATTAGTCACATTAAGGTTAACCAATGCCTATTGTTATTAATGCTGTGGCCTTTATCAACCCCAACCAACCTTGAACCCTGTTGACCCACAACGCCCTGATCATCGACCACTTAATCAATACATTAAACTCAGTGGCAATAGCCACGGTGAGGGGGTTGGAGCCAGCGATTGGGGCTTTGAGACCAATGGATGGCTTATTCATGGGCCCATCACCACTCACGCTCACGGTGCTGTTGATGTCACTGTTGGGTCGTAATTGATAGCCCTAGTGAATTGTAAGAATTAAGTTAAAATTAACTGGTTTAGTAATGATGATTTAATGCGGAGTGTTGCCTTAAGGATGTGATGGTATGCGTCGAATACGAGTGTCGATAGATAAGGACATAGTTAATGTAGTTATAGTTACTGTTTTGATAACGGTATTTGTATTCGTGGTGATCATCATCACGTTCTTGATAACTAAATCTCTGACCACCACTTCTGTGGTGAGTAATGCTATTACTACGATGGCATTAGCTGTTTCGATATATTATTACGTATTGCATATCTCAGAAATGAAGAAGCAGAATGAGACACTTAAAGAGCAGCTTGATGTAATGAGAGCGAGACCGATCCTTAAGTGGCATGAAGGTCATGTTGGTAATATAATTTCCTTCTGGGCAATTGACAGTCTCCAGCATGATGTTAATCTGCAAATAACCTCTGGTGTGGGGGATGTTGATGTCAAGGCCCCAGCTAGGAATGTGGTAGCTCAGGATAGGGTATATGCATGCCCAACCAATAGCCAATCAGATAAAGGGCAGAATTCAACCTTGGAGGGGCTTGAGATGAATAGTTATCGAATATTGAGGTTAAAAGGTCTCCAACTAATAAAGATAAAGTTTATACCATTAGAGGTAGGTATGTACAGCATAATGAGATACCACTATTACTGCGATTTAGAATCCAATGGGCAATAATGATTATATTAACGATGTATACAATGGCGTAATTACGGAAATATCGGTGTTAAGGGTATTGGCCGTGAAGGAATACCGGAGTAATTTGCGCACGGTCTTCTTACTCATAGGCTCTCAAGAACCCGTAAAAGAGGATATCAACGTTGATAGCTACCTCATCCTAAATATTGACTTAAGTAGGGCAAAGACGTATGACTTTAATTACCTAGTTATTGATATGTTAGTGGTTGGCGAAAATACAAAGAATGCGTTCAAAGCTCTGTTATTCGTTGACGTGAATAACGGCATTAAAGTGGTTAGCTATGATTATGAAGACTGCGTTAGTATTACGTTTAGCCTACTAATCATTAATAATGCCAGGGAGAACCCAGAGGTTTGCAAATTAATTGGGGAAGCTACGATTGGCTCAGTGGCAGAGATGAAGTCAAGAACCCTAGAAATACCTTGCTTACCAAGTCAAATAATTCTAATTCCAAGCCAACGTACAATAATAATAAAGTAAAAGTATATATGAAGGCATATAATATGGTAATGAAATAATGACTTGGATCATGTGGCTTCTAAACCTCAGTAATGGTAAGCATATTTAACAATTAAATTACTTTTATTTATAGGGAAATGCAGTGTGTTGCTTATTATACATGGTATTTTTCGGCGGGTATTGTTATTCTATTTTGGATTATATTTATTATTCCTGAAATTACTATTATTGCTAGGAATAGCATGAAGCCTTTAATAACATTGCCTGCCGCTGCCACTATTAATGATACTGATATTAATGGGCCGAGGAAGAACCCGGCGGAGGCTATTGCACCTGCGTAAAATACGAAGTCGCCAGAAATACCTGGTGGAACCACCTCAGTCATTTCAGCCCAGTAATTGGGTATGTTAAACAGTATTAATGCGGCTAATGTGGCGCCTACGGTATACACGATGTAATTGCCCTGGGGGAAGAGTAGCGTTAGGAAGCCTATGAAGGATATTATGTACGAGATAGTCCTAGTTAGATTCCTTGCCCTGAATGTCTCCCTAATCGTGCGCGTCCTTCTAACTAGTATTGAACCGAGTATGGCACCACCCCAAATGCCAAGTCCTGAGATTATTCCGTAAATAAGTACCGTGTTGGATACGGCAGGCACCGAATAGCCAAGCCAATAACCATATGTTGGTACTAGGTATGGAATTGATGCGAAGGCCATCGTTGTGGCTATTTGCGCAAAGCCTATTGCGTAGGCTATGGGTAGCTTATACGGTGGTGGGCAGCCATGCTTACCTCTCTCAGCCAGGTTCCTAAGCCTATTAATAACTAGGTAATCATTGTAACCAGGCGCATCCCTATATAGTACAAGGAATATTGCCGTGGCAACCACATCCATCACGCCCGTTATTAAGAATGCCATCCTCCAACCAATCTGCTCAGCAATGGCCTTCTCAATAAACCCACCAAGGGCTGACCCAAACTGTAATGCCGAGAGCGGGGCCGCCATGGCTATTGCCAACTCACCCTTACTAAACCAACCCCTGAGATTTAGTGTGGCCAACCCCAACTCCATGAACCATAATCCCTGTATAAACCTAAGCACAACAATGGCGTTGTATGAGAATGTAAATGGTATTAAAAACAATGGAATTATTAGGAATACCTGAGCCAGTATGACCGCGAGCCTAACCCTCGTATTCATCCAACCATTAAAATTGCCAAAGTATATTACGAATAATCCCAATGAATATGTGAGTACGCCAAGGTAGTAGATGAATGTTGATGGGGGTATACCAAACTCCTTAGCTATATTAGGTAATGCCAGTGGATAATTAACTAGTGTTACGCTGTTTATTGTCATCATCAACAACCAAATACCGAGCATAACCCACCTATACCTAAATGTGCCCCAGGTCCTTTCCCACCCCCTAGCCCTATTCTCATCTGGAAATACGCGAGACATTTTAAATCACCACCTTAATAGTGACGCTTATCTTAGTCTGGTATGTAGAGATCCCTCCTTTGCTTATCGTTAACGCTCACCCTAAGCTTAACTGGAACTTGCTTAACGAGGGTCTGCAGTACGGGTGATTCAGCCACTATGTATGGTAAAACGTACTTTTCGAACTTATCCCACTCTGGGGTCTTCACATTAACCTCAATCACAATGTCATTAAACCCAGGCCAACCAACTGATGGGTCAAACATCGAGAGCAATTCATGCCTTCCGCGTATAGTTATTGAGACGTCCTCAAGGGATATATCATGCAGTGCCGAGTTCCAGGCAATTATCTGCGTAATGCAACCAGCCAATGACGCTAATAACAGCTCACCTGGTCTAGGTGCGTTATCATCACCGCCAAGTGCACTTGATGTATCCATCGTAACACTAAAATTCCTGATCTTAACCTCAACCTTAGCCTTACTAGCAAGCCTACTGGAAACCTCAACACTAACATAGGCATTACCACCCTCCCTCCACTTCGAAATAGACCCCTCCAAAACCCTCTTATCCACAGGCTGAACCATACATTGTGACATAGTCAAAAAATTAAAAATAAATTATTCCACATAAAATGTAAGATAAGAAAATACATAAATAAGACTTAATTCATATAACAATTCATTCATTAGTATAATACATATTCAAATTAATTACCGATGAAGCAGTAATAAAATTGAGGAGATTGACACCATTTAAGTATGGATTATGCCGGCATCAAAGATAAACCTAAAGAGATAAAAACACTAAATTACCACTGTTGCGATTGTGTATGGATGGTTGTTTGCCGATTGTTGTTTAGGGTTTACGTTAATAATCAGGTCTTGTTAGGTGTCTTGGTATTGGGGTGTTGATTACGTGGATGTTGTGGTTAGGTATGGTTAGGCGTATTGAGGTTAATGGCGTTAGGTTGCTTAGGCCAGTCCGTGGTAGGGGTTCAAACAGTTAATTCACAATACCGAGAGAGGTTAGGGAGGAGTTTGGTGTCAGGCCACTTGATGAGGTTGAGGTAATCAGTATAAGGCCGAAGACAGAGAGAAAAACTGAAACCGAAACTAGGCTTAATGAGTTACAGGGCACCAAGTGAGGAGGTATTCAATGCTTGGCTGGGCATGGTTTATGAATTAAATAAGAGGCAGGATTTACCGCCAAATACGCAGCCCATCTTTACCGAGGCCTATCAATCGTTTACGAAGTAACCATGCATTGAGGCGGCCTCACGAATGCAATAAACAAGGTGCGTGTCCCAAGTACCAGTTCCTTAGTTCCTCACGTCTCGGTGACCAGTAGTGCTCAATGAGTACTCGGTGTTCGCTTGGCGGCGACTTTCCCTGCAAGGTGTTCACAATGTTCTCTGGCGCTTCCCGACTTATCATGTATGTTACGAAGAACTTCCTGAGCTAGTAAAGCCTTGGGTTGTTATTGGGTACGACCAACAATATAGACGTACTAACCCCTCATTAACAGCTAGGCCATGTATCTCATTGTTTTGCTTAATACCATCTCCTGCTCGATTGCCCTCGCCCCCGCATGCTTACTTTACCTTAACTGTCCTCACCATATCGCTCGTTATTATGTACGTGGCCTTCAAATGTGATTAAAAGTTCGTCTTTCAAGGGCTGTTGCGTGGGTCCAAGGGTGGCTTAGCGATTAAATGATTAGGGCCTTGATGGAGGGTCTTGAGTTCACTATTCGATGCTGAGAAACTTAGGCGATTACTGGTGTTGGCGGGTACGAAGGTTAGGCCAAAGGGTAAGTCAATGGTTGGGGTCGTTGTCGGCGTGTGGATGAATGTGTACGTGAACAATAGTGGCTATGTGGAGATTAGGGCTGGGCGCGGAAGTCTCGAGGTTTACGTAAACCAAGATGAAATCAAGAGACGCTCAGGGCTGGTTGCCAAGGTCTGTGATGTATTGAGAAGGATGCATGAGGAGACGATGAACGAGGGCAACAAAAAGAGGGTGAAAGAGACAGTAAAGACAATAACAAGCATAGGCTGTGAAACCCTAACCTAAGGCTTACTGGCTCGACAGCCGAAACCAAAACGAAGGCCAACGATTGCAGGCGCCCCGGCCGGGATTTGAACCCGGGTCACGGGCTCGACAGGCCCGCATACTGGACCGAGCTATACTACCGGGGCTCGTTATTCATTAGTTACGTTGGTTTTTAAGGTTTTTTGTTTCGTTTTGTTTCCTGTCTAGTTATTGACGGAGTAAGTACTTTAAAGTTGTTATTTTGTTTCTTGGCTATGACGATGGGTAATATGGGTATGGATGATAAGGATGAGGAACTGAATGAATTGCTAGAAAAGAAGGCAAGGGAATTGGCAAAGGTTGCTAATAATGAGCCTATTGAGTTGAGTGCGGATAATTTCGAGGGGTTCATTAGGAGTAAGAGGATCGTTGTTGTTGATTTCTGGGCCCCATGGTGCGCACCGTGTTTCCTGCTTGAGCCCATACTGAGGACATTGGCTAGGGAGATGCCCTGCGTTGGTTTTGGTAGGTTGAATACACAGGAGTGGCCTGACGTTGCAGCTAAGTATGACGTCATGAGTCTACCAACCGTGATCATATTCAGGAACGGCGAGCCCGTGGACTTTGTTATTGGCGCTGTTCCTAAGAAGATAATTGCAGATAAGATAAGGAAAGTTCTTGGCGAGGATTAAGGGGATTTTTGTTTGAATTTAAACTTGGTGTATTTTGTTAGGCTATCTAATGTTTTCCTCCTTTTCTACTTCGCCCAGTGATTTGTCGAGTACGTCGATTGCTTTATCAATGTGCTCCTGCTTAACTGTTAATGGCGGTGCGAACCTAATGACATTGCTGTTCCAACCACTGGTTACGAAGAGTACACCCCTCCTTAATGCCCTGTTGAGACATATGTCACTTGTTTCCTTGGTTGCTGGTTCCTTAGTCTTTCTATTCTTAACTAACTCAATACCGATCATTAGCCCCAATCCCCTGACCTCGCCAATGAGTGTATGTTTATCATAAAGTTCCATTAGTCTCTTCATGGCATACTCACCCATTTTCTTGGCATTGCTTAGTAATTCTTCCCTGTGCGTGTTGTAGTAGTCGATCGTTGCCTTCACGGCGCTCATAATCAGCGCCGATGCTCCAAAGGTTGAGTGCTCATCATTCAACTGCATTGCCGAGATTAACTCCTTCCTAGTGACCACCGCTGACGCTGGTAATCCACCCGTCATGCCCTTGGCCGCGACTACTATGTCAGGTTTCACATTGAATTGCTCAAGGGCCCAGGTGGTTCCTGTTCTACCCATGCCCGTCTGGACCTCATCAAATATTAGCAATATGCCGTATGCATCGAGGGTCTTCTTTAACTTCTCGAAGAAGTCCATTGGAGGTACCACTATACCTCCAACACCCTGTATTGGTTCGCTCACTAGGCAACAAACATCCTTCACAGCCACGTAATTTATGTAATACTCAATGGTTTCAACGGCTGCCTTTCCACATTCCTCAGACGGCATATCGCCGAAGGGGCACCTATATGGATATGGGAATGGCGCTATCAACGTGCCTGGCGGTAATGGGCCGTACTCCTTCCTTCTCATTCCATGGTATGAAGACGTTAGGTATGTCCTACCGTGGTAACCACCCATTAGGTACATCACGTACGTATTCTTCGTGTACCTCTTTGCAATCTTCAATGCTAGCTCAATACCCTCGGAACCGCTTAACTTGAAGTGGACTTTATTGTACATGTTCTTATCAGGGAATAGGCCTAATACCGCCTTTGCCGCATTTAGTAACTCCTCGGTGTACCAGTTATAGCCGTTACCAGCAATTAGGCGCTTTGCGGTCTCGGCAATGGCGTCAGCAAGCCCCGGTGGGTTGTGGCCGAGTAGTGCTGTGGTTACTACGGTCATGAAGTCCAGGTATGTATTTCCATCGACATCATACACATATACATCCCGTGCCTCCCTAACCACAACTTTATGCGTTGGGTATAGGTTCGTCATTAAATACTCGTCTAATTCCCTTAGGAGTTCCTCGGATCTTCCCATTAAGATAGTTTGAGTTTCTCTCCTTTTAAGTTTAATCTATTAGTTATTTCTCTACACAGTTGTAATAATATTATTCTCATAATGTTTTCGATATTTTTAGGAAAAATATTTATGTCATTTTCTATAAAGGTACATAGATTATTTATATATCTAGAAAGATTTTTAAAAACAGGCTAAAGTGTCTGCTGATTTTTATGGAGGAACAAAGAGCAGATCTGCAACAGGTTAAGCAAGTGGATGCAATGGTTGCATCACCGCTTGACTTATTATTCAATCCTAAGTCCGTTGCAATCGTTGGAGCCACACCCAGGGAAAACAGCGTTGGCGGTGTCATTACCAAGAATCTTCTTACAAAGTTTAAGGGCAAGGTTTACCTTGTTAATCCTAAGTATGATGAGGTTAATGGCACTAAGTACTACAAGTCAGTGCTGGATATTCAGGATAATGTTGACTTAGCGGTTATAGCCGTTCCAGCACCTGCTGTGCTTAAGGTCACCGAGGAAAGCATCAAGAAGGGCGTTAGGGTCGTCATAATAATTAGTGGTGGATTTAGTGAGGTTGGTGAGGATGGGGCGAAGCTCGAGGAGGAGCTTAGGAGGGTTGTTCAGAACCATATCAGGGTACTCGGTCCCAATTGCATTGGCGTTTACAATGCGTTTAATGGCCTGGACACCTTCTTCCTACCTGAAGACAGAATGGGTAGGCCTAGGCCAGGCCCTGTGGCACTAATAAGTCAGAGTGGCGCGGTGGCCGGGGCGATCCTTGACTGGGCTGCTAGGAGGAACATAGGTGTTGGTCTAGCTGTGAACTACGGAAATAAACTGGACATCAGTGAGTCGGAGATACTTGAGTACTTTGCCAGGGATAATAGGGTTAAGGTGATCGTTATGTATATGGAGGGGTTGAAGTACCCAGGGGAAGGCAAGAAATTACTAGAGGTGATGAAGGAGGTATCAAGTATTAAACCGATTGTTGTTTATAAGGCGGGTAGGACTAAGGCAGCCACGGGAGCTGTTAAGTCCCACACGGCTGCTCTGGCAGGTAACTACGAGATATACCACGCAATGCTTAGGCAGGCCAATGTCATAGAGGCGGATAACATAACTGATGCCTTTGACATGGCCAAGGCCTTAGCCACGCAACCATTGCCAAGGGGAAACAGGGTATTGGTGCTGACGGATAGTGGAGGCATGGGTATACAGGCAGTGGATGCCCTGGACATGCGTGGGCTACAGGTACCGGAACTATCAGAGAGCCTTCAGGAGATTCTGAGGAAACAATTACCACCATTGGCGGTCACCCGTAACCCAATTGACTTGACGGGTAGCGCAACAGACGCCATGTACAAATTCGTACTAGATACTGTATTACCCACAAGCTATGCGGACATGGCCCTAATAATAGCCCTAATGCAGATACCTGGCCTGTCAATAAACCTAGGTAACTACATAGTGGAGGCCGGTAGGTTCAAAAAGCCAATAGTTGTTGTTAGCTTTGGTGGTAATGAGTACGTAGCCAAGTTCGAGAATAACCTAGAGGAGAACGGCATACCTGTATATCATGCACCACATAGGGCTGCAAAGGCGTTGTGGGCTTTATACGAATACGCAAAAATTAAGGGTGTAGCCAAGGAGTGGTGATGGAGATGAACCCAATAATTACAAAGGCCCTTGAGGAGGGTAGGTATAAGTTGCTTGAGCATGAGTCCTTCGAGTTACTTAGGCAGTATAATATTCCAGTCCCTGACTTCGCGCTTGTTCAGAATGTTGACGAGGCGCTTAAGGTTGTTAAGGACATTGGTTACCCAGTGGTACTCAAGGTTGTTTCCCCGGACATAATTCATAAGTCCGACGTTGGCGGTGTCATACTTAATATAAATAATGATGACGAGCTTAAGAACGCCTGCGAGAGAATTAGGAATAACATTAAGGAGAAATCACCCTATGCTAGGATCAGTGGATTTCTGCTGCAGAGGATGGTACCTGAGGGTTTGGAGACTATAGTTGGTGCCACGAAGGACCCAATATTCGGTCACGTAATAGCCTTTGGCCTTGGCGGTGTCATGGTTGAGGTTCTACAGGACGTTAGCTTTAGGATCGTACCAATCACTGAGGATGATGCAAGATCAATGATTAGGGAAATAAAGGGCTATAGGCTCTTCAATGGTTATAGGAACATGCTGGCCAGGGATGAGGAGGCCATCGTTTATATAATAACTAAGTTCTCAGAGCTACTTTCCGACAATCTAAACATCGTCGAGGCCGACCTTAACCCAGTCATAGTTCTTGAGAGAGGTAAGGGCGCCTACGCCGCTGATGCCAGGTTCATTATTGGGTCTACGTAATGTAACGTGAGTTAGGTTTAAAATTAATACCGCACTATCCTGCCTAGTATGAACAAGGCACTACTGGTATTCAGGTTGAAGATGTCATTGGCAATAATAGCGATATTACTACTTGGAGCCGCCCTTACCTATGGCGTCATGTTATGGATAACAAACGGCTCAATAAGCGGCATTGCGTTAGTCACTGGCTTAGTTCTCATGGCCTTCTTCCTAACGCTATTCCAGTGGTTGATTGGTCCATTTCTAATCAACGCCATGTATAGGGCCCATGAGATTAAGCCTGATGATCCAACCTATGGCTGGGTTTATGACCTGGTGGCTGACGTTGCTAGGGCTAATGGATTTAAGAGTGCGCCGAGGGTCTACGTGGCCGATGTGCCATTCCCCAACGCCTTCGCCTATGGAAGCCCAATAGCCGGTAAGAGGGTTGCAATAACATTACCCTTACTGAAGATACTGAAGCCAGGCGAATTAAAGGCCGTTCTTGGGCATGAGATTGGTCACCTCAGGCATAGGGATGTGGAAGTATTGATGGCTATTGGTTTATTGCCCACGGTAATTTACTGGCTTGGTTGGTCGCTATGGTGGGGTGGTTGGTGGGGAGGCTGGTCAGAGGGCAGGAACAATAATGGTGGTTTACTACTTCTCATAGGCCTGGTACTACTTGCCGTTAGTTTCCTATTTCAATTATTTGTTCTATATATCAACAGATTGAGGGAGGCATATGCGGATATTAATGGTGCGTTGACGGTGGAGAATGGTGCACATAACCTCCAGAGAGCCCTTGCCAAGATAACGCTCTATACGGATCCTAGTGTGGTTAGGAAGACTACTAACGGCACACTTCGAATGTTATTCTTTGCACCGCCGGTTAATGTTAATGTTGAGTATATTGAGAGGAATGTTGATGATTTAATAGAGTATTGGAGACATTATAAGCCATCCGTTTGGGAGGAACTTCTCATGTCTCACCCACACCCGGCGAGGAGGATTCAATTACTTGATAGTTTGGCAGAGTCCTCGTAATAACCTCGGTTAAATCACAGAGGTTATTAATTAAATAAATTCCCTTATTTTTCGTTTTTACCTGCCTAACGCTCCTCCACAGCAGACTGCAAATAAAGTACCTTATATTTACCCCTATACTTAATCAGGGCAAATGTAAATATTTGCTTGCCATTGATCTCATTGCTAGTGGCAACGGCCCTCACATACCTGGCATTATCGATATCCTGAGACACATTGCCATCTATGTCGAAGAACATGATTTCCTCAACATTTAACCCAATGCTTGTCAATGCATTTTTTACGCAATCCATGACCAATGGCGGATCAACATCATAGCACTGATTACCCATGAACATGTTCATTACTTTACCATGCACCTCATATACCCGTTTATCTAGGTTATTCATCGCAACATGTTCTCTTCACCTACTAAATATTCCTTATGTCTCTTGTCATTTAACCTACTTCGCCTAATGGGTAATGCAGCACTAGGTAATGCTTATTTTAATGTTAATTGTGTTCCTTACTGTATGGAGATTGTGAATACAGGTAAAAACGCAATGGACATGTTAAATGATCTCCTTAATGATTTGAATAGGGATGATATAACACTCGTTGAGCGATTACCCTATGTACGTGAGTATGAAAGATATAGGGATGTCGTGACCAGTATACTCAAAGAGTTCCACATAGCCCTAGTACTCGTTAGGCTCACATTTAATGATAATTCACGTAAGGGCTATGTTTTCCTAATACGGGGAGAAAGCGGAGAGTTGGGCAAAATACCAACATCAGGCGTCGTCGAGGGATACGTAGTGAGCATCAAGGGCACTGATAGAAAGAAGTTCTTGTACAAGCCAGCAGCGTTTAATAGGCCTGAGGATGTTGCGGCAAGAATAATGGAGTTTGCAAACATGTATAGGAAAGCCGAGGAAAGGATCTCTCAGCTACAATTGCTTCGCGAGGCAGAACGAAGCGACGCATTCTTCTACGAGGAAGCTGGTGATTAAAATTATTTAAGGTTCTTTTTCTTTAGGTTAAAAATTAAGGATAAGATGACGATCACGCCCTTATCTGAATATCACCTAGATGATGACTATCGCCGGCCTGATTCTAATTGATTCCTTAGCTTATTCCTGATTTCCCTTATCATTAGGTATGCCTCCTCGGGGCTTGGTAATTTTGACTTTGCCTTGTAATACCTATAGACCTCCTCTTCGAAATTGAGTTCCGTCATTACCCCCTTGCTATTTAAGGTCTTCATTGCATCCCAGGGATCTCTTGCATTGATCACTAGGTTGACCAGGGGCAATTCATTAATGATCTTCCTAAGGTCTAGGTAATAGGTTATTGATGAGGAGATGTCGAGTTTGACTTTCCTCGTTCCACCCCGTATGTCTGTATCACCGTAATATCCCCTAGCGGCCTTATACACTAACTGACTGGCCTCAGTTATTGCCTTGCCCAGTATATCCTCAAGGAGCACTAGGTCGCTTTGCGTTGGGCCATAGGCGCCCAGGAAGGCGCCTTTACCTGCCAGTTGACTTATCCTCATTAATACGTAGTCCCTGTTTAATTCCCCATCAACACCAGGGCCTGCAACACCAAGTACTACTGGAATACCCGTATAGTCCTGAACCTTTGTTAGAATTGCTACAGAGTAACTATCAGCAAGAGGACTATATAGTTCGTCCTCGCTGCCCAAGGCCAGTGCGTCACCGCCAACGTCAATACCAATCACAGCATCAAAGCCATACTTACTCACATATTCACTGATTTCCCTAGCTACATTAATTACAGGTCCCGAGATGCTTATTCCCAATCCATCGTCCTTGATCACACCGAGTACGTTGGCTATTTGAGGAATTACATGCCTGCCTTCCCTAATGGCGTAGGTATCTCCATTAACTATTGCCAAGTAGTTGCCAAGGGTCTCGGAATTCTGGAGTTCCTGTATCCTAATGGGGCCGGGCACAGGGTCAGAGACGTATCTTTCCCAGAGCACTGCGCCAAGTGTTGCCTCCTTTTCTTCGCCTAATGCTAGGTTATACGTAATCGATGAACCAACGGCATCCCCACCACCACCCAAACCAATAATTAGCACGCTCCTAGCCTTGAAACCGAGTATTTCATCAATCACGGGAATGCATAATTCTGGGTTTATTTAAATGCGTTAACTCATCAATGCATTACCGTGAGGATAACCTAATTAATTATTGCCTACTGCTCCATTGACCGAGAAATAATACGTATTATTAACAAAGGCGTCGATTATTACCATGGCATGAAATCCACCAGTAATTTCCGAGGTCTCATTACAAATGCTAATATCAGGTGAAATGCTTAATACGTAGTTGATTAATCCTGAATAAACCGTGTAATTACGCGTGCGTTTAATCATACTAAATACTCCAGAATAATGGAGAATAATTCGTACCTGCCCATGATAAGCAACTTTGTCGGCTAATTCATTATTTATTTTCCATATAGCGTCCGTTATATTATTGGCATTGATTGTAATGCTACTATCAAAGCCATTGCTTACGTCCCTCACCAATTGTGAATAGTAGCATAGGTTGAAAGGGTATGATACTATGATTGTTCCCTCTATATTACTGGATTGAATGAATGCATCAATTACAATACGGTAGATAGTAAGGCCCCCGTCCCCATAAACTGTGTAATTAACTACCCTATAGATCACTAGGTTATTTGTATCGTTACTTATTGCACCCAGGGCGTTATTTACGGAGTTCGTTATGTCTACGGCCATTAAATTGCAGGTGTAGTTTATTGGGTTCGTTATCAATACGCATGCCCTGTTCTGTAGGATCTGCGGCAGTGTTTCATTTAGTTGCTTGAAGGTATCTATGGATAGCAAGTACTTATTCTCGAGGGTTATGGCTTTAGTGGTTTCAATATTAATGTAATACATAAGGTAGGTGGTTATTGCTATCATTATTAATAGTGTTATTAGAATTGGTAGTAATGATTTATAAATCATGAATTATCACCTAGTATAGACAACGTAAATACTGGATGTCAATTGTGAGTCGTTGACCGCCATCCTTGGGCATATAATCAGGTAGTTACTTGACACTAATTTGTTCATGATAATTATGTGGCTGAGGCCATTACCGCTTAGGTTACCTAATTGACATGCTATAAAGAGGTAGGTCCCCATGGAAGCTTTGTAGTCAATCATTGATAACCTCATTAATAGATTCACTAGGTAGATGGTTAGCACCAGGATCACTACTATTAGGGTTATAGAGATAAGTAAATCAGGGAATACCAAGGAGTCTGCAAGTGCCATTCTCGATCACCACCGCGTAATTGCTTACCGAATTCGCTAGGTATAACGTGTTTAATATGAAGCTTATCATTATTATTACCACAATCATTACCATTACCATTAGTATTGCCGTCACTAAGTACCTAATCATTTAATCACCCAATTAATCCACTGAATAACCCTGCCAAGTTCCTTAATTAATAGAATATTGTTCCTCAATAGCTCAGCATATAATGCGACGATTACTATCGATAACACCGTAGAAACCACGGTGAGTACTAACGCGCCGTACTCCTGAAGCATTATATTCATCAACTCCTCAATTAACTTCACAACTAATACCTGGCAGTTCAATATATAAGCCACTACCGTCACGTCTTTGATTAATTCCCGCAAGGATCAGTCAAGGGGAGCATCGCCCAACCTACCATAGTGCATGATGCCCTGGATTGGGCATAGAGGCAAAATTGAAATAAAACAGGTATGGCACCCTTCATTTCTCAATCCCAATAATGCGCATTATACATGAAGGGCGCTGGTACCATAACGTCAATGCCGAGTGGATTTTCTAACCCCATTAATGGAAGAGTTGCGTACTGCCAATTACATGGCTTATCAATCTCTTAATCTCGTTGGCCAGATATCTCCTGCATTCAGTCTCAAGAACCTCGCCCTTAACATGCCTTCCCTCACTAAGCGCTTCCTCGATTGTGTTCCTGGTCACTATCTCGTAGACCCTTGCCTCAACCTTGCCGTTGCTAGCCCTAACCACACGGCCAACTCTTTGTATCATTTGCCTTTGGGACCCAGTTCCAGATAGTATTACAGCAACATCAGCGTCAGGCACATCTACACCTTCGTCTAGCACAGTAGTCGTTACAATGACCCTATAGGTACCCCTGGCAAATGCTCTAAATATTGAATCTCTGTCACTGGTCCTGGATGTTATTAAAGTAACAATGGGACCAAGTTCATCCTTAAGAACCTTATATACCTCCTCGGCTTGTTTAATGAATTGCGTAAATACAATAATCTTACTTCCAATATTTGTCTCTGTCTTCACGATCTCCTTAGCAATATCAATCTTGGCGCTCGCCATGCTGGCTATATTCCTCAGGACAATGGCATTATCACCAGCCCTCTCATAGCTCCTCCTCTCCTCAGGCGTTAAATCAACGTAAATCCTGAAATGCCTAATGGGAACAACCAACTTAGCCTCAACCATATCCCTATAATCAGCCTGATAAACAATATCGCCAGCGCTCAGGTAAATCAAGTGCTCATTATTATCGCTCCTCTTCGGCGTGGCAGACAAAGCCAACCTAAAGGGTGCCCTGAGCTTAAACGCAACCTCCTTAAAGGTGTCGGCAGGGACGTGGTGGCAATTATGTACTACTATTCCGTTGACCACGAAACTATGGTCCCCCTCTACCTCAATATCGTAGACAAATTCTTCTTCCTTGGAAATACCCCTAGGGGTATTGGTGAGTATTTCCACATTAAGTATTCGTACAGGGACAAAGAATGCGCCACAGTCGGTCTTGTATTCTTTGCCTTTGGTGGTGGAATCGATAGATAGCAATCCCCAAGTACCATACTCAGGACCACCTTCCACTGTTTCTCCGTTAATTTTGGTAACGATGCCAACCCCCTTGCTTCCCTTACCTTCATCACCTCCCTTATTTGCCGGATTCTCTCCTTCCTCCTGCGAAGCATTCATCGTCTCAACAATCTTTATCTCTGTGGCTTTGGATTGTGGGCAGTCGCATAATGACCCCACAGAGCCTGGGGCGTTGAAAGTTCCTTTCTGCAGATCCTGCGCTTGTACGCCATAGAAGTACAGTGCATCCCCGCTCTTCAAAGCTATTGCTGGTTTCCACCCATCCTGCGTAAGGATTAGATGATCTTCCGTCGTCACTAACTCGCCCTTTTCATGAGTGATCCTTACCAATCTTTTGATAAGGGGTATCTTAAAGTAGTTGGTTATGCGCATAAAACGTCCTTTATGCGTAAGAACCTTAACAGGTAATCTCTTCTCCACAATCTCTCCAATGGGTATTAACCCCATATCCGTAATGACCAGTGCATCGTATGGTAAGCACTCATCGAACATGACTAGGTCAAACTTATCGCTTATCTCCGCTATCCTGTTAACGGCCGAGTTATAAATAGCCACAGTAACCTCCCTAACATCATCATAACCACCACCTAGCCTACCGGCCCTAATTCCAAGGTACTTCATTATCCTCTCGTACCATTGATTCATTAATTCCTCCGTAATGACAAGTATTATTGTTGGTACTCTCACCGTGGCCAGGGTCTTGAGGGCTATGAATGTCTTACCACCGCCGGTCGGTACGACAATCGTACCCTTCTTACCAGCCCTTAGCCAGGAATCGAGGGCTCTCTCTTGGAATGGTAGGAGTTTTATCTCGTCCTTAGGAATCTGTATTTGCCTTGGGCTCCATGGCAAGTCAACGACCTTATAACCGCTCTTTGCTAGTAATTCTCTTACAGTATCTTTGAGGAATATGGGGAATTTAATCATGACTTTATCGCTGTCTTTAATAATGTCGTCCTTACGTATGAGCCTCAAATCATGCTTGTTCAGGTTACCTTCCTTATCAACGATGTAATACGGAATGGTTAAGTCCTTCAGCTTTTCATAAAGCTCCCTAGATAGAAAGTGCAGCTCAGCGCTATCAAGGCTGAGCTTGGCGGTCCACCACTCAACTCTCCTCATGAATAAATCCCTCAGTTTATTGTTAGCCAGGGCGAATTCCCGAGCTCTCCTTAGTGCGAGCTCTGCATCGCCAATCACTGCCTTGCCAGCGAGTAATTGCCTGATATTCTCCACAGCCTTGTCGACGTACTCCTCGAATGATGATACATCACCTATGTAATTCCTGTCACTCTTAATGAAGTCCCTGATTAGGCATGACAATGATACAATGAACAAACCACCCTCCTCATTCAACACGCAGTCGCTTGGTATGGAACCGAGGCTCCCTGGGTCCTCAACACCAATTACACCACCTGACGAGTTTACGAGTATAGATCTCATCAACTTCTCAGTCTCCTCACTGGTTAACTCAAGTAAGTCCTTAAGCTCCCTAATTAACGAGACCGAGTAGACCTTACCGGACCAATACTCGCCATTCCACCTGAAGCCCAGCTCCTTCAGCCTATCCTTAACCTGGGATACCCTATCCCACGGCCACTCCCTCCTAATCTCAACATCGCCATTTACTACAACTCTAAAACGAGTCATTAATTATATGGAATTACATAATAAAGGGTTTTAAAATCCATGGGTAAGTATTATTTGTAGGCTTCATATATGTTGTATTACGTAATACGTGATTGTATAGTAATATTTGTTTTCTTCATGCTTAAGGTACTAACAACGCATTAAGTAATGTTCATGTTACTTATAAAATGCAAGTGAAGGTATCAATAGCCTCTGTCTAGCGTTCAAATAACTCTTGGTCTGTTCGGTTCACTTTCTCTGAACACCGAGTATAGGCCCAGGTCCATCACCACCGGCAAGCTTCGACGCCCAGGTAGTAAATCAACAAAGCCCATACGGCATAACTGAGGGTGAGCGGTAACATAATACGGTGAATACATACCGTATGTCTGCGGTGACGTAACTATATAGTACAGTGCTTAAAGCTTACAAAGGCCTGGTTTCTATAATCCTCAGTATGAATCTAATTGATTACCCGAGGTGGCCCTCACTGGCGAGGGAGTCAATACTTAATGTACCCATGGACCTAAGGAGCATTAGGTTGAGTATTGACGGTAAGGTCATTGATTATAGTGGAGATATAGATTCGGTGATCATTACTGGGATGGGTGGTAGTGGCGTTGTCGGCGATATTATTAATGACCTATGTTTGTTCTGGGATTGCAGGGTGCCAATAATCGTGAGTAAGAACATGAGGTTGCCGAGGAGGTTATCGAGGCCGTTGGTCATAGCTATTAGTTACTCGGGCAATACGGCAGAGACAATAATGAGCGCTAATGAAGCATTGGCCAGGGGATACCCAGTGATTGGTATTACTACGGGCGGTAGATTAAGTACAGCACTTAGTGCTAAGGGTGTCCCTGTTATTTTGACCCCAAAGGCATCGGCGCCAAGGTATGGACTACCGGCGTTACTATACCCAGCACTGATAATTCTAGAGAGGTTTAGCGTTGTTTCAGTAACCAATGAGTTGGAGAGCGGTATTTCGGGTATTGAGAATGCCCTTAAGCACGTTGATGATGCGGTGAACCTAGCCAGGCAGTTAGTGAATTCAGTACCCGTGGTTTGGGTTACGGAGAGCAGGCGTGGCGTTGGTATCAGGTTTAAGAACGATCTTAATGAAAATGCCAAGTACTACTCAGTGGTTTCAGTGGTGCCTGAGGGCGCCCATAATGATATAGCCGCGGTAATCACAAAACAAAACGGCTTAAAGCATGTAGCAATAATGGGACCAAATGACTATGAGGGTAGGTATGAGGAAGTCCTCATTGACGTAATATCCTCATTTGGAGCAAAACCGATAATTGTTAAGCTGGAGGGTAAGATGCCCCTCGAGTTGGAGATGTATGGTGCGACGTACCTGGGGATAACCACCCTGGCCCTCGCCGAGTTATTGGGAGTCGAGCCTGTATCCACGGAACCAATTGATAGGCTTAAGAATCTCCTGAATGAAAGGAAAGTATTCCAGGTCTGAATTGCTCAAGGCCTGAACTTAGATAAAATTTAATGAATACAGTGGCCATAGCGATTACCGGTATTAAAAGCAACACTACTGATAATCTAATGCCAATAAGATCCGCAGAAACACCAAATAATGCTGGCACCACTATACCCAGTATACCCTGGAATGCCGAAAAGTACGAATTAGCAGCATTCCTCTCCTCAATACTCGTCCCCCTACTAATCATTAATGTCGAAAGTGGGTATACAGAGCCGTGGGGTATGCCGAGTATTGTCATTGACGCTATAAATACAGCGTAATTTGGCGATAGGTAAAGTGTCGTAATGCCGATTATGGTTAGTACTATAGAAATTAGCATTGGTGTAAATAAGCCCCTTGGGACCCTAATGGTTAGGTAAAGTCTGGTAAGGAATGAAGTAAGGAAGAACGGTACGAATGAGAAATAGGCCAAGTACCTACTGACGTGGTATATGCTTTGTGCGTATATGGCTATGAATGCCGTAAAGACAATAAATGGTATGCTATACGTGGAATTCGCAAGCATGGCTGATACTAAACCCCTATTTCTAAGTATTTTTCCCATGTCAATGCTCCTTCGCGTCCTCTTGGGATCTGGTGGGAATCGTACTCTAAATGATAGGGCAAAGGAGAGTATTGCCAGTGGTATGAATAACAGGAATACGTACCTATAACCAAAGCGGGTCAGTAGGTATGTCTCGAATAATGGACCCACAACAAGGCTAGTACTTAAGGCCAGGGTATAGAGTACTAGCAGTCTCTCTGCAGTGAGTTGATCGCCTACAATGCTTGCCGACGTCATTATATTGGGCATTATTAGGCCGTATGCGAACCCAGTGAGTATTGACACCAACCAAATGCTGAGCGAATTAGCCAGGAAGTACATGGGCAGTAGGGTTATTATTAATGCACTTGAGATAATGAATAGTAGTCTCCTTGTTGATCCAGGTAATCTTGCGTTTATGAATAAAATGGAGACAAGATTCACAGTGGTAACCAATGACGCCAAGAAGCCAACTAGGTAATTGGGAAATAATAGGTCATATCTGGCTAGGAGGGGTGCCGTGGTCCCAATCATGTTGTTTGTCGCACGTGTGGCAAACGTTATTAGGAATATTGTGATTGCGTAATAGGTAATTTCTTGATTGGCACGCATTA
The DNA here is from genome assembly GCF_026000775.1 of Vulcanisaeta souniana JCM 11219. Classification (GTDB taxonomy): domain Archaea; phylum Thermoproteota; class Thermoprotei; order Thermoproteales; family Thermocladiaceae; genus Vulcanisaeta; species Vulcanisaeta souniana. The sequence goes on from NZ_AP026830.1 coordinate 1,962,586, forward strand.
TAAACAACGGAAAAGCCCATTGCTTAAAAACCATTCTTGATTTAATAAGTCACTAATCCCTTAGTAAATCGGTGTGAGCCAATTCTTGTACTTACTTACTCTACCGTGAACCACATCCATGTAATAACTCCTCACCTTAAGTGTTATTGAGCCTGGCTCTCCATTACCAATGATCTTACCGTCGATGTTTATTACCGGTGTAACCTCAGCAGCGGTTCCCGTGAAGAATACTTCATCGGCTGTGTAAAGCTCCTCTCTGGTTATTCTTTTCTCAATGACGGTGAATCCTAAATCCCTTGCTATATTAATTACGGAGTCCCTGGTTATTCCCTCGAGTATTGAATCATAGGTTGGCGGCGTGTATAACACGCCATCCTTAACGATGAAAACATTTTCACCGCTACCCTCGGCCACATACCCATCGCGATTAAGTAGGATCGCCTCATCAAATCCCGATGCCTTAGCATCCATTAATGCAATCACAGAATTCACGTAGATTCCACCCACCTTAGCTTTCATTGGGAACATGGAGTTATGAACCCTAAGCCAACTAACTACCTTAGCCCTAATGCCCTTGGGCTCTAGGTAGTGCCCGAAGGGTACCGTTATTATTGCCGTGGACACATCAAGGTTCCTAATATCTAGGTTCACAGTGCTCGCTGAAACAAAGGCTATTGGCCTTATGTAAACGTCCTCGTGAACCTCATTAGCCCTCAGCAACTCAACCGTGGCGTCAACTAACTCATCAATGCTGTAATTAACCTTGATGCCCATTATCTTGGCTGAGTTGTGGAACCTTATGTAATGTTCCTTGGCCCTAAAAATAAATAGGTTATTATTCTCAGGGTTCCAATAGGCCCTTATGCCTTCGAATACCGATGTACCGTAGTGCAGGGCATGTGTTAGTATCGGTACCGTAGCTTCGTTTTCAGAGACCAACTTGCCATTAATCCACACATACCTCATTAAGCATTACGCAATAGACTCCTTATTAAGTATTATTGCATATATAATATATTTGCATAGGGATCATGAGCCCGGTATTTCCCTACCATGGGGGCATTTGTTTGGTTTTCCCAGATATTCGTAGAGCTTATCCACGACTTCCTCTGGCAGGGCATAGTCAAACATTTTAGCCAGTTCGCAGGCCTTGTCAGGATCAATACCTGCCTTTACGAGTAAGATCTCAATAACCCTATGAGCCCTAATTAACGAATTCATCTCCCTAATTCCCTCATCGGTTATGAAAATGTCACTATCTCTCTTCTCCACAAGTCCCTTCTTAACTAGGTGGTTAATTTCCTCATAGGCGCTCGCTGAAGAGATACCAAGGGCCTTGGCAATGCCGAATATTGTTGCCCCAGAACCTTTGTCGTTAATCCCCTTAATTACCAGCAGATAAAGGAATTCTCTACTGGATATTCTCACGCTAAGTCCCAGCTACTACACTTAATAAAGATCTAATTAAACCTTATTCCCCAGATATTCCCATCAGATCGAGGTTATAGCCACGTAAATACCGGAGACTATTAGTAACGTCGTCACCACGTAGAGTGCGATTGCCCTTGCCTTACTTATTACGTAGTCACCAACGACTTCCCTTCTGGATACAATGTTTATCAGTAAGTACGTAGGTACGGCAAGGGCTACTGCATTAAACACCATTATATCCAGTATTAGGTTAACGAGATCCTTCATAAACAGTATTATTAGGGCGGCAGGTACGATCTCAACTACATAAAACAAGTAAAAGCCCCTTGCCTCGCACATTTTTTTACTAAGCCCTGTTGCCCACCCAAAGTACTCACTAAGTCCATAGGCAAAACCAAGGCTAATTACGAATATCGCTAGTAACGCGGCAGCCACCATGCCTATGGCGGCTACTATGAACCAGTATGGGCTAATGACCCTGCTTATCGAGAGTAGCGCCGATTGGAATCCATCGACAACCCCACCCCTAACCCTAAGCCAATAACCAACCAATAGGCTACCAATCATTAATGTCTCGCTTATTATCGCGCCCATTATCGTTTCAAACCTCTCATGTGTATAATGCTCCCTCCTCAATCCCTTATCAACAATTGCCGACTGCTGGTAATAAAGCATCCAGGGCATTATTACGGCGCCAATGTTGGCCGCGAGTAACGTTAAATATAGGGAATTGGAGTATGAGCTTGGTAGGAAAATCGATAGTAATGCACCATACACCTCCTGAGTCTTAATGGGTATTACAGCAAAGGCCACTAGGTACACCAGTATGAACGCGGAAATCGCAAGCAGTACATTCTCAACCCTCTTATACGAACCACCCATCAGTATTATTACCGTGTGAAACACAAGGACTAAGACCACGGAAATAACCACGGGCACCCCAAAGAGGAGCCCAATGGCTGATATGGCCGCGTACTCACTGACATAGGCAGCCCCATCTATTATGAGCATGGCGATTAATGATATAACCGCAGCCTTATTACCATAAACCTCCCCAAGTAGGGTCCCCATACCCTTCCCACTGCCCAGGGCAGCCCTGATGGTTAGTTCCTGAATGAAATATAGAGGTATTGTTAGGAGTATTAGCCAGGGAACCATCGCAAGCCCCGTATAATAGCCGCTCTGCATTGCCGTGAGTATACTTGGCGCATCCACATCCGCAAGCATAGTCAACCAGCCAGGACCAAGCAATACCTTAAATGAATCGCTAATTCCCTTAATACTCTTCGATACTCTTTCCTGAAAATCCACGGCAGAGTCACACAAGCACCTACTTAATTAATATTTTTTCTGTGGCAACTAAAAGGGCAGGGATCATACTAGGTACCGTGGATCACCCTGATCCTACCCTCAACACCCCCAAGTAGTACATAGAATAGTATCACCGCTACGGCATAGAGCGCTGATGTAATATACAGAGGCAGGTCCAGGTAACCAACGTCCATTAGGTAACCACCAATGCTAGGGCCCACGGCTCGCGGTATTGAGGATATCATATTCCAGATGCCGAATACCCTGCCGCGTTCTTCCCTTGGTACCAACTCATTAATGAGTGAGGTCAGTAATGGACTTGCCATGTTCATAAGTGTGTTCCTAACTATGAATAAGGCCAGTAGTAGCGGTAAGTCATATATTGACGGCATTATCGCCAGGACACCTGTGGCTAAACCCTCAAGCATCACCACAGAAATTACTCTACTACGCATTAGTCTAGATATTGTGGGCGCCATTAATGTACCCAGGGCAAGCGTGGCATTGGATACGGCGTAAACCACACCCAGGCTGGCAATGTTTATGTGAAACTTTAGGTAAAACCACAGGCTGAACAATGGTATTATAACACCGGCCCCAAGCCCGATTATTGCCTCGGGCACTAGCCTCTTTAACAACCATGACGAATGCAACCTACTCAAATCTCTAAGGTCGATCCTCTCGATCCTAACATTAACAACGGCAGGATCCAAGTGCCTAATTGCATTGAGGACTAGTGGTATTGTTAGGTAAACGGCGATCGCCTCAATGATGAAGGTGAGTTCATAACCAAGACGCCCAAGGTAACTGGGCAATACGGCAATTGCTGAACCAACAACGCTGAAGACCACGTTGAAGGAGGATGATAGGCTAAAAACCTCGTCAGAAACATTCCTCTGCTTGGCATATTCACCGATCATGGCCGTTAATACCACGTATCGATTAAACAACGCCGATGCTAAATAAGCCGCTGAGACGATGATGGGTACGCCAATAGCCATTAGGAGTATTAGGGAACCGCTGATTATGGATAGAATAATGAAGAGCCTGACTCGATCCATCAAGTCCGTTAGGTAGCCAACAATAAACGAGCCAAGGGCGCTCATTAGCGAGAAAAGCCCGAGAACAATACCGATAAGCGTAGTTGATATACCAATACTCAGCATGTATATTGAAAGAATGACCGAATTAGCACCCCAAATAATACCACTTAGTGAATTTGCTGTTGCCAATAACAACCCAACACGGTCAATGCGACTCAGGGGCATCGCCATTGAGTGGAAACCAGGATTAATAAGGTGTATTCTTCAGCGGAAATAGAAAGGCCTTGGGAAGATAGATGCACCGGAGATAATTTTGGTCAAAGTGTAATATGAAATCGAGGGAAATATTTAAAAATAAATAGGGCTATTAATTGGCCAATATGGCAGGTACAAAACCAGGTAAAATACTACCGATAATAATCACAGTAGCCTTGCTAATTCTAACTGCATCAACAACATACGCACAACAGGCACAGTCTCAATACTTTACCTGCACTGAGGTTGTTCCTGGTGTGTCAGGTTCTGTCCCGAGTCATGTGATCGTCTGGTTCTGGCTTAGCAATGTAACCACAACCAACGGGCTCAACTACCTCCTGTACCAGATGTATTATAACCCATCAAGTCCATACTTCCATCAATTCGTGACACCAAGGGAATTCACCAAGTGGTACTCACCACCGAGTTACGTCTTTAATTATATAACGAAACTTGCTAAACAGAGTGGCTTAGTTGTTAATTACACGTTCCCGATGCTCATGGAGGCCACTGGTACGGCCTCGGAGGTAGACAGCTTCCTAACAGCCCTGCAGTCAGCACCAATTAATATACAGCAATGGATAATAGCCGGAGAATGCATACCAATTGGCTACTTTACAGCAAGTAGTGTTATTCCGTCTTATAAACCACAATACGTGGCTATTCCTTTAAATACCACAAACGTGAATTCGGTATTAACTACGAACGTTACAGCAATAAATGGAGTACCAATGCAAATAAGGTACCACCAGGCAGAGATATGGTTACCCAAGGGCCTAGAGTTCATTTATGATGAATTACCATTATTTAATGGCTATTCCTATAGTGGTTACACGGGTAAAGGCTTAACGATCGCAATAGTTGATGCCTTTGGTGATGTTAACTTTACCCTAGCCAACAGACTCGTTTACCAGAACGTCGCATGCAATGACCTTGCTACCTTTAACTCGCTCTTTAGCTTACCACCAACCTCATGTCAGGTCAGCTACCCAACCGGTACACCGGTACTTACATCAGCTGATCTAAGTACTGCAGAAGGTTGGTCGTACGAAACAGCTCTGGATATCGAGTATGCCCACACAATGGCCCCAGGTGCCAAGATACTACTTGTTGTGTCGCCCACGGCTGGTGATGATTTATTCACTGACGTTGAGTACGTAGTTGCCAATAATCTTGCCAACTTCATAAGCCTAAGCTGGGGAGAACCAGAGGACATACTTTATTATCCACCGCCGAGTTACAACCTACTTTATGGCTATGATGAGATATTCATGCAAGCGGCTGCGGAGGGTATTGGTGTATTTGCGGCATCAGGCGATAGCGGCGCCTTTGACACTGCTTGGCTCTCTTTCAATATGGCAATGGAGCCTAGTGTTGGATATCCAGCCAGTGACCCATGGTTAACCGGTGTCGGCGGTACGGCTCTTAAGGGCGTAATTAATTACACAATGACTAGTCGTGTTGAGTATGCGTGGAATTGGAATAGTCACTACATGTGGGGTAGTGGCGGTGGTTACTCATTTGCATTTAATGAGACACCAGGTCAGACATTGATAGACATAGCTTATGAGAGAACTTACGTGTATGAGCCTGACCTGGGTGTTTACTTCTATACGGTTGGGCATAGGGGTGTTCCAGACATTGCTGCTGACGCTGACCCATATACTGGTGTTCTTCTGGTTATTAATGGCGGGTTATCACAATATGTATGGGGTGGTACTAGCCTAGCGACACCGCTGTCTGCGGGCATGACAACGACAATACAGAGTTACCTCGGTACTTCATTCAAGCTAGGTGACTTGGCACCTAACCTATATCTAATTTATTACTATTATCCAAGCCAATTCTATACATGGAACACCGCTTATCCAACCGGTGTGTTTTTCACTGGGATACCTGGTACTATGTTCGTGACACTTGGCGGCGAGAATGGGCTTTACTGGGTTGTTCAGGGTCTGTGGAATCCAGTGGATGGCCTTGGTCAGATAAATACCTACGGACTGGCCCAATTGTTCTCTCAATTTAATGGATTGAGTGTGGGATAGAGTTAAACGATGACTTGGTTTGCGTAAAAATCACAATCTTTCTTCTCCCTATATCACTTCCTTAATGCCTTCCACTATTAGTGATACTGCCCACGCCATTATTATTAGGCTCATGAACCTACCAATGAACCTAAGCATGTTACTCCCAATAAGTCTCATTATGATGAAACTGAACCTAATCACCAGGTATGTTATTAGGGAGGCGATTACTATGCTAATTATTACTTCGGGGAGGCCGTAGTAGGTGCTGAAGAGCATTACTGAGGTTATGGCACCGGGGCCTACGAGCATTGGGGTCACTATTGGCGTGAAGACGAAGTCCTCGGGATTCAGACCCATCGTCCTTGGCGCTCCCTCCCTAAGTGTGTCAATGCCTATGATGAGTAGGACAATGCCACCGGCTATCCTGAAGTCAGCAACACTTATGTTAAATGCGCCCAGTATGTATGGTCCAGCCACCGTGAATAGCACCAGTAGTGAAGGGACTGCGATGGCTATTATTCTCAACGCCCTGTTGAAAACCACTGGTTTATCTATGCTTGGTATCTCCATTATTATCGGTAGGGCGCCCACCGGGTCTATTATTGCAATTAACTGTGTTGTCATTACCAATACGTCAATTGCAACATTCATTGATGATAGTGTGGTAAAACCCTTTAAAAGGGTTCCATAGTAAGCATGCCCATGGCGTTCCATGGGTGTACATACTTTTTCTAATTCCCATTAGAAACTTTAATAAATAAATTAAGCAATTCCTGACTTTGGGTATGGCATCTGGAATTTATAAGGTAAGGAGAATTAGGAGAAGCATAGTAATTACTAAACTACCGTATGTAACGAAGATATACATAAACTACCAAGTCCTCATACCGGCCAGTTTAGTTAAGGCTCTCAATATTGAAAACGCCCTATATGCAAACATAACCATCGAGTATAGGGGCCTCGAAATCGAGATACCGCAGGTAAGATTACTGAGGACTAGGAACACGGCTAGTAGGCAATTCACAATACCCAAGGAAGTCAGGGAAAAGTACGGTATAAGTCCCCTCGACGAGGTAGAGGTACTTGACATAAAACCGGCATAAAGGTGTTTGAAACAACCCCATAAAAGCCCTAAACACGCGCATTACACTTAACGAAAATACTAACGTACTTGCTTGCTGCGTAATTCCTCGAGTGATGCCTTGGTAGTGCCCTCCTTACCCAACTCGCCCTCGATACTCCTCAACTCCTCCTCAAGCTTACCCAGCTTCTCAGTCTCACTATTTAATTCGCCTAGTCTCCTCCTCAACTTCTCCCTCCTCCTACCCAACTCCCTAAGTCTCACCTCCCTACTAACCACGAGTTCACGGGACATACCAATGCTAGTGCTTGATGAGCCAACGGAGCACTTAGATGAGGAGCATAGGCGTAGAGTTGGCGACTGAATTAGGAGCTTAAGCAATGGCGTCAGACAGTCATAATAACATCACACATGGGCGTCCTGGAGACGATTACTGCCCCACGGCCACCCCCTCTGTGGGTGCAAGTTTTTTCAAAGCTTCAATTATGTTCTTTTTCCTCCTCTCGTCTTTTATCCTCTCGAGTCTTCTGCGAAGCACCTCAATAACTTGTGTCCTAATTTCGTCATACTTTTCGAATGTATATATTGGTATTTTAACGATGAAGTTTTTACTCTTCCCATTAATGTAGGCGTGGAAATCATCGCCGTACTTAGCCCTCAACACATCAATAACTCTCTCAGCCTTAATCCTGTCCCTGACTTTACGCTCTAAGCAGACAGTACCCTCTCGAACACTCACCGTGAACCCATAACCGGCCACCATAATCTGCGCCTCACCTCGCCTGAACTTGAGCTCCGCCTCAAATATTCGTTAATCCTTAACCACTTCTCGAAGCCCAGAGCATCGAGGACGTCCCTAAGTATTGGCGGTAAAATGCCAATCGTTGTTCTAGCTAGGTCAATGGCACGACTGCCACGGAACCACACGTTGACCGTGCCATCATTGTTTAGAGCAGGCTTGCCCCAATCAAAGCCTATTTTCTTCAATTTCTGCAATAGCGGCTCCCATGCCTCAAACTTCTCACCAGACATCGTTATTCCAATTTTAATTGTGTTTTTCGAAACATAAGCGCTTCCATCGCCTAACACCGCTGTTAGTGTAAGTGCTAAAACTTCCTCATCGCTAAACTTATCTACATCTGCATCCTTGATTTTGCCCTTGAGCGACTTGTGGTTACTGGATCTTAAATACCATGTTACTGTCATGTTATTAACATTGACGTTAACGGTGTTTATATGCACGCGAATCTCGCCAGGATACAACAACGACCAAAATATTACTTGCCAGGTTTGGTTGGTGCCCATAACTGGTCTGCCTTTCTCTACGCTTTCATCGGTTTCAGCGAAACCGATGCGAAGGCTCCTAAGCGTCTTAACAAACTTTGTATACTCCTCCTTATTCATCATCATCATGAAATCAGGCACCTCAACATCCACTCCCTCAAGACCCTTAAGCACTAAGTGAACCGGTATACTAGTGCTCGTCCTATCCGTCTCAAGCGTTATGTGCTCACTATGCACACTTATTCCTGATGCGCCCTCGCCCCTAATGATTACCTCTGCCCTGCCGTTCATTAGGTTATCAATTAGTCTCCTTGTCTCGTTGCCAACATCACGCCAGTAGTTCAAGAACCGTTCATTATAGTTTATGAACTTGTCAACGAGCCCCGTGATGGCGTTGACGATATCCTCGCTGTATTTGCCCCTCAACTGGACCTCCAGCCTGTCCCTGGCCTCCAGCCACTCGTCCATTGTCTCCTCTATCCACCATGTTTCCCAAACCCTCCAGTGTTGTATTCGATTGATGGCTTCAACCAGAAAATCAACGGCCTTGTTCACGGCATCCTCACCTGCCTCACCACTGCAGACATATTCCCTGCCGCGCTTCACACCCATGCAGAAACGGTTCCTCCTCAACAACTCAGCGTTAAACCCCGTGAATTGACCAGGAGCACCAGACATACCAATACCTAATCCCCAACCAGATTAATAAGGCACTACGCAACATCTAAATTCCCAAACCGCCCAACCCTCGATCCACAATAGCCCTGCGCCCTGGCCTTAAGTAGTTAATTACGAAGACCACGCTAGCCGTATTCAATGGTTAGCTTTACATAAGCTAAGAAGGCCCTTGGGTTTTCAAGCAGTAGGTAATGCTCGCCAAGTTAACCATGAGGTAATCATAAAATAGTACCCGTTGAATGATCGCTGTTAATAGGTAAAAATATAAAAAGGGCCTTAATACCCATAGGTACGTATGCCCATTAGCGACCCTGAGAAGCTTAGAATAGCCGTTGAGCACAGGTTTAACTATTGGATATGTAGGGAGTGTGGAGCCAGGAACCCACCAGGAGCTGAGAAATGTAGGAGGTGTAAGAGTAAGAATCTAAGGCCTAAGAGGTTCAAGAGATAAAACATTAACCAGGCAATAACCTCTTAATGTATTACTAAGAGTATTATTAAGTTTACGTACTTATGCCGCGGGTATTTAGGGGACTTAGATAAAAATATAAAGAGGTGGTCTGAGCTTTATGTAATGGAAGACGAAGATAGGTACGAGGAAGAGCCCGAGAATGAGGAGATTAACGAGGAGTCAACGGATAATGAGGACTACTCATCACTTGTTAATAAAGCGCCTGAGTGGAGCGTCGGCGTTATACTGTACAATGGCAATGCTTACCCACTGGCCAAATCCAAATATAAGAGGAGCGAGTACTATTTCTCACCAAGTTGGAGGCCTGTGGCTAAAAACGTGAATGGCGAAGTCGTGGTACTCAGGGACGGCAAAGTAAGCAAGTACAAAATAAGTAGGCATGGAGATAAATATTTACAGGTAGTCCTTGTTTAATGGCAAAGGTAAATTAATCAAAACCGTTTTTCATTAATACGTTTTACAATTATCAACAATTTATTAACAACGTCAATTGGGCTTTGTCCTAAAATCACGATCTGAGGCTCCTTCCCATAATCACCGAGGTGATAAATAATGTCGGGAACCCTACCGGCGTTCTTTATGGCTTGCTCAGTGCCCCAGGGTATTGAAGCACCCTCCCTAGCCTTAACCTCAGGTGGTTCCTGTCTCCTATCGTAACCACTAACCACATAACCAAGTTCCCTTGCAGCCTCTATTACCCTATTATCATACTTAATATTCATTGCAGACCTAACCTCGGGTCCATGTTTCATGGCGGTAAGTATGTAATTAGCCACATGGGAACTAACGCCAAAGGTTGGTGGGCCACTCGGCTTGGCCTTACCCATGTACTTAACAATCCTACCAGGTACAGCAGCAACATCATCCAAGTTCCTGGCATATAACGCGGGTAATGCGTAGCCTAGGTTTGACTGAACCTCGGGTATGTAATTCCCAATTAGGTCGGCATTATCCTCGATAACCTTCAACGCCTTATTTAATTCATCAATAATATCAGCCCTATAGGCCCTAAGCTCGAGCCATGCCATTGGATTAACGGGGCCATGGCCATGACCAAGAGGTAATGAGTACTTAATGGCTGTGGTTATTAATTCCTTAGCTAGTTTAATAGCATCCCAGGGACTTAAGCCCTTAGCTAATCCAGCGGCTATGGCTGCCGAGAATGAACAACCAGTTCCGTGAGTGTTCTTCGTGTCTATCCTGAGAGCCTTCAACTCCCTATACTCGCCGGAATCCCTGAAGTAGACAATGTCAATACTCTCGTCCCCAGTTAGGTGGCCGCCCTTAACAATAACAATTTCTGGGTGAAGTTCTTCGGCAATAACCTTGGCAGCCCTCTTGGCATCATCGAGGGTCTCAACTCGGAAACCCACGAGGTGAGAAGCCTCAGGCGCGTTTGGAGTCACGACCTTAGCAATGGGTATTATTACACGCCTTAGTGTCTCCATGGCCTCAGGTCTAATGAGAGGATCACCACTTTTAGCATACATCACAGGATCAACAACCAACGGGAACCCCCACTTCCTGACTGCGCGGGCTGCAGCCTCCATAATCTGCGAACTACTCAACATACCTGTTTTAGCTGCGTTAATACCTATGTCCTCGGCTACTGCGTCTATCTGAGCCTCAACTATTGATGGATCAATCTCCTGGACAGCCCTAACACCAAGGGTGTTCTGCGCTGTTACCGCCGTTAGTGCAACCATGCCGTAAACACCGAGTGCATGAAACGTCTTTAAATCAGCAGTGATACCAGCACCGCCACCTGAGTCAAGCCCTGCTATTGTTAATGCCCTCGGTATCATACAAAATAATGCCCCTATCATAATTATATAAAGCTTTTATTAAAGTGAAGAAGAACGAGAGTTCACTGAAAGTAATTAATAAGCTTCAGCAATAAATCAAAGTATTGGTGAGAAAAATGAGGAAGGCTCTGGAAGTGTTTCTCGTGATCCTAATAACGCTGGCAACACCGACAGTGACTCATGCGGCGCAGCACATTAACGACGTGGCCAGTAATGTAACTAGTACAATAAATAACTTCATGAGCTCAATAACAAATGGCACCGAAAACGTAATAAACACGGCACTTAATAACCTAGTTTCATTCACGAACTATCTAAAGAACGTAATATACAGCGCCTCAGAGACCCTGGCAATACTCTTCGGCATTGTTGGCGGTTTCCTCTGGCTCTCTAACATAAGTCCATACAGAGGTAGGAGACTTGTGGTATCAGCAATACTATTGGCATTATTAGCCATAATAATAGCCCACATATGAGAGAGCAAGCGATATAAGTGAGTTAATATGTTGGTGGTTCCAATGTTAGTAAAGGTTCTAAAGGAAATGGGGTTCAGAAGAGATGACGAAGATGATTACTGGTTTAAGGATTATGGAAATGATGTCGTGTTGAAGGTGGCATCAACTGGGTATAATGAGATGGAGATTGAACTTGATATGCCTGTACCAACGGATATCAATTCATCCTCACTGAACAAACCCGAGAAGTTAATCGAAGCAATAATGAACTCCTCATTAAATAAGGGCCTCTTGTCATCATTGCTCCATGCAATTAATGACATGATTCACCTAAAACTCATTATCAACCTAGGTAATTAGGCCCCTTTGACCTGCATTATTGATTGACGGATCCTAATTAACTCCTTGGCAATCATGAGCACCAGCTTCCTTTTATTAACTCCATTCCTCTTCTTGATCACGACGCAACCATGCGGGCCCTCAAACCAATTGCCTGGATGTCTCTTATCGGCATGAACCTCAAACTCAAGGCCAAGGTTACTAACTGCCTTAACTAACTCCTCAATTGTTGGGGACCGCACAGCCATACTACTAGGGACCTTCCTACCAAAGCTTCTACTCTTGCTTGAGTCGAAGTAAACAGTCCAAATAATCCAATAATCCTTCTTGTCCACGTATAGTTTAGGTAAGGCATTGGTTAATAATGCTTTTGGGATTATTTCTCAAGGAGTATTGCGTTAATTATACCGTCTTGTCCAGGTCTCGACGTAACGACTGCCCTTCCCTTCTCTGTCTCTATAATCGAGCCCTTAACAATAACGTCCCTCTTGGCCAATTCCTTATTGGCGGGCGTCTCAAGGATCCTCAGTATCTTCACCCTCATTACCTTACCTTCCTTGGGAATGTATAGGTTAGCGTACTGTACATTAATAGCCTTAACTTTAACGTTACCACCAAAGACCCTAATTACGTTCCTTGATTCGTTATCAGACAGTATGGTATTAGTCGGCGGACCACCACCAAGCGCCTTCCTCTTAACTTTATACGGCCTAGCTCTATAACCACCAGTGGGCTTCCTGGAATCCCTGCCTTGGTAAAAACTCAGTAGCTTAACCACGAAGACCCAACGCGGGCATTGCCTTTAAAAGATTTTGCTTCGCAAACTCACGCGGTAATGGTGCGTATCGTTACAGGATAATGGAGTAATCAAGGAGAATGGCTTCAAATTAAACGTTGCCAATACTCGGTTATTAGGCGATCAAAAGCGCAGTAATAAGGTCTCCACGGCGAAGACATGGTTAAGGAAAATATGGCAGGAAGACGTCTTTGTCTGAAGTGCATGTTTTGCATAAATAATCAATGTATTAAGGCATCGATCACATAGTAAGCATGGATAATGAGTAAAGAGAAAATGAGTGAATATAAGCATGAGAAGGCACCAAGTAATATGTTGGGGAGACTTCACGATAGGGTTAAACTCAATCCAGGCGGATATAGTGAAACCGAACCTGGAGTTCTGTTTGCGATCAGAGTACGCAAAAACAGAAACCTCGTCCTATCACTGAGTACATGCATGGACTGCGGGGCATGCTTAACAGTATGCCCAGCATACCTAGCAACACGCAATATCAGGAATTCACCACTTGGGAGAATAACATTGGCTAAGTCAATAATGAAGGGACGTATTAATGATGAGGTGATTAATGAAGCATATACGTACTTCTGGCAATGCCTAACATGCAGAAGGTGTGCCTGGGCATGCCCCTTTGGTGTTGACGTGGCTGACATAACAAGGGCAATTAGATCCATGCTCTATGAGCTCAACCTAGCACCCAACTACGTGGTGGGGGTCATAGATAACCTGGAGTCCACAGGAAACTTCCTAGGATTACCAGAGGATGTCCTTAAGGAGGTAATAATCAATGCGGTTAACGAAATAAGGCTTGAGAAAGGTGTTAATGCTAGGGTCAAGATCAATGAGGCGGCCTATGCATTGCTGTTGCCGTCTGCATGCGCCGACTACACCACGGCATTAAACACATTCAAGGGATACGTACTACTACTTAATGAATTAGGCGTAGACTTCACCCTAAGCACGAGGGCACCTGACATAACGAACTATGGACTGTTCATGGATGAAAGACACATGAAGTTAATAGCCGAGAGGATTGTTGAGGAGGCACGTAGGTTAGGCGTGAAGCTCGTAATAGCCGGCGAATGCGGTCACGGATGGAGGGTGTTCAAGAACTACGTAATACCAAGGCTTAGGGAGTACGGTATTGAAGGGACGCACATAATATACATAGCTACGGAGGCCATTAAAAGGGGCTTGGTTAAGCTTGATGTATCGTTGAATGATGGTATTACGTACATATACATGGATCCATGCCATTATGCCAGGGGCGGTGACTTAGTTAAGGAGCCAAGGTTTGTCCTACGGAGTGTGGTTTCTCGGTACATGGAATTGAATGAGAGACCAGAACTAGCCATATGCTGCGGCGGAACAAGCGGAATGCTGGCCAAGGAAATGGAGGAGCTATCCATTAAGTATGCCGAGCTCTGGTACCAAAGTGTAATCAATAAGGGCGCCAACTGTATAGTAGTGCCCTGCGCAGCATGCAAACTACAAATGGACAGGGTATTACCAAAACTAAACAAGCTTCATGAAAGGGAAATAACATTCACGGGGCTAATGGACTTAGTATACAAAGCCATCATACCAAGGAAAACAATAAAGTAAGTCCATACCCTAATCACAAAACTTGACGTAGATTAATTATCTATCGATCTCACGCCTAAAAGTTTCTAACCAAGAAAAATGAAAATAAACTATTGCACGACAAAGCGACCTTTATGCGATCTACATTACATAACTAAAGGTCTAGCCCTTTGTGGATGAAGGGGGTTAGACATGGAGGGCAATCTACAATCGTGGATGATGCTCAGAAGTACTAAGGCATGCGATATCGAACTGGTCATTAAGAGTTGCCTAGGCGTTATTGATGTTTTGTCTGGTGATTGTTTACTTGGTGTTTATGATTGCAGGAGCATTGATGTTCATGGGGCTGGTGTTTATGTCTTCTTCGATGGCTCCATTGTTTATTACGTGGGTGAGGCTGGTGATGTTGCCCGTAGGTTGTTAAACGAGCATTGCCCAGCCAATATAGGTGGTTCTGAGGGTGTTGTTAGGTTCCTAATGCATTACCTCAATGAGATCTGCGCCAATAGCAGTAAATGGGCTGGACTTGACGCCGTGGGTAGGGAGGAATTCATTAAGAAAATCCTGAGCGAGAGGATTAGTAGGTTGGGGATATACGTGGTCACGTGCAAGGAGCTAGGCGATGAGAAGCAAGGCAATAGGAGGGCTAAGAATAGGCTTAGGAAAGAGCTCGAGGAACGCCTTAAAAAGGAACTAAGACCAATATTAAACCCATACTGACCCTTCCTATTAATTGTAGATTCTGACCGTGGAAGGAGAATCAGAAAGGTAGGGTGAATACATAAACCTACGGGAAAGAGCTAAACCGATATTAAGTAAAAACTTAAATTTCTAATTCGTTGCCTTCCTGGAGAGGGGCCGTAGTCTAGCCTGGCTAGGATACGTGGGTTCAACCACGCCTGAGGCGCGGCTCGGGATCTATGGCTAGAGCGAGACGAGAGCCCGCGTGACCCCGGGTTCAAATCCCGGCGGCCCCACCACAACTATGTTAATGTTAAATCCAGGTTTAGCATTGCCATCATTAGAAATGTGAAGGATATAATTGCTATTCATGACTATGTGTTATGGAGTGTACGTTACATGCCTATTTCCTGAGGGACCTCATACCTGGATTCATCCTCTAAGATTATTTTTCTATACGTTATAGTCTCCTTATACTTCCTAACTCATTATGAATATTCTGACTGTATATTAGGCATCCTGAAGAGTCGTTGATACCCTGTAGAGTTTTGCGTTTATGAAGCCATCCACGTTTTCTTTAAGGAAGTTCAGCGTTTCATTAAAGATTCTTTCAAATACCTTCTCGTGGTTCCTCTTAACCTTATAATACAGATCTCGCATTTATCATTTAAATAATCCGTCATATGTAATTTACAACTGAAGCCTCGCACTTTAGGGCGGGAGGTCAGATAGTTTATTGCTTGGTTAGGTTAAATATTGATTCATTCATCATCACTACCCTACCATCATAGTCCTCAATCCTTATACTTCTTTCGCCACCGCTTACGGAGATAAGCACAGTCCTCACCCTGCCCATGTTGCCTATTGTAATGGCCCTCTGTATTAATTTTCTGAATTCCCTATAGTGATCTCCGCAGCAGAAGTATAGTCTTGAACCTGCCGTCTCCTGGTAAGTCCCGCTCCATGGTTTACCGCATGTCTTACATTTGAGGGTTCCGTCAATGCTTAGGTAAGTGCCCGTCCTTCTATTATCACCGCATAGGGCACATCCTGTGTATTCATCACCAACCTCCCTGTCATTAATTAGAACCTTCATAATATAGGTTATTAATCGCCCTAGTTTTATTATTGATTGCGGCTTCTAATCATTTATGAACAGTTATATTTATTAATATTTTATTCAATATAAATGCATTATAATAAGTAACCAAGTACATCATGCTGGCTAAGCATTTAAACCGGCGTGTTCAAGGTGATTAGTGGTTTCGTGATGTGAGGGAGTACGGCTGAGTGTTGATGACGTGGTCCTTCACTGATTGGGTCAGTAAAGTTTTTAATTTGTGGTCTTATACGTTGGTTGTATGGTAATGCTTGATGTACTGTCCAATGCCTTGATAATGATAAAGAACGCGGAGGCCAGGGGACATAAGGAGGTGGTTATTTGGCCTTCTTCTAAACTAGTGGGTAACGTACTTAGGGTTATGCAAAGGTATGGTTATGTCGGTGAGATTGAGTTCATAGAGGATGGTAGGGGCGGTAAGTTTAAGGTACAGCTTCTAGGTAAGATAAATGATACTAGTACGATAAAGCCCAGGTATAACGTTAAGGCATCCAAACTAATGGAGTGGGAAGAGAAGTACTTACCTGCCAGGAATGTCGGTTTACTGATCCTAAGCACCTCCAGGGGCGTTCTATCGCACCTAGAGGCTAGGCAATTGAATGTTGGCGGTGCGTTAATTGCATATGTCTATTGACACGCTGGTCTCCTTTCTCGTTATTGGGTAAGTTACCATTTATTTGGGTTTGCCTTCCCTCATCTGCGGGGTAGTTAGAATGGTAAGAGATATCTCCACCTGAAGGTTTTTGGTCAAAGTTCTTCCTACTGGATTAAATTGCCGTAATGCCTTTATTATTCTGAGTGCTCCAGTTCTACCATAATCTACCTTACCAAGTTTAAAATCATAGACTGGAATTTTTATCGCCTCATCGAGTACAGCCTCTCAGGGCTTTATCCAAGCCTCCTAGCCCAGTACAGGCGCGATGCTTAGCCCTATGCCTCCTAATGAATTCCAGAACCTCCCCATCCGCAATCATTGTAAGCGTTAGGGCTCTAAATCCTCTCAACCTTCCGTGACAACAATCGGCCAGAACCCCGCCCTTCAAGGACGGGGGGGCCGTCAGCTTAGAGTTTAACAGAGATAATAGGCGTGCCGTATCTCTCGGTTTGTTAATTAATTCAATACGTTAATCGTCGATTGGATAAGGTAGCTTGTAATTCCATCATTGTCCTGAAAGGCAAGGCTTTAAGTACATTGTGGTAAATTTAAAAAGGCATTAAATTAGGTGTTTCTGCAATGTCCGCGGAGGAAAATAAGCCCACGGAGCAGGAGCAACGGCAGCAACAGGAGACAGAGTCTACCAACGAGCAACCAGCTCAACAACAAACCCAAACTGTCCAACAGGAGATTGCCAAAACGGCCGAGACAAAGCCCGAGGTTAAGGAGGTGAAGTTACCAAGACCTAGGGCCTCGTTGAGTGGTAGGTTAAGGCAGTTACTGAGGCTTAGGTTGTTGATGGAGAGGAGGGAGCCGCGTTGGATGAGGATGGATGAGTGGAAATACCTTAAGGTTGCCCATGGCGAACATTGGCGTAGGCCCAGGGGTAATGATAATAAGATTAGGCTTGAGATTAAAGGTTACCCGAAGAGAGTTAAGGTTGGTTATGGAAAGCCAAGGCTTGTCCGGAACCTACACCCAAGTGGCTTTAGGCTTGTAATTGTCCACAGACCTGAGGATATTGATAGGGTTGACCCGACGAGGGATGCCGTAGTTATTGGCAGGACTGTTGGACTTAGGAAGAGGATTGAGATTGTTAAGAGGGCCATTGATAAGGGCGTTAGAGTCATCAATGTGACTAAGGACGTAATTGAGGAATTAAAGAGGACCCAGTGAACCTAGGTCTTTAACTTCTCATTGAACCAATCAACAATAGTCCTCAATCTAGTAATCCTATGGCTAGGCTTACCAAACCTGGATAAGTCGTGATTCTCACCAGGAAACACAACCATCCTAACCTCCTTACCCAAGTACTTCAATGCAGTGTAGAATTGAATGGCTTGCTCAAACCAGCAACGGTAATCCTCAAGGGAGTGTATTATAAGTAATGGCGTCTTAACGTTCTTCGCATACATAATTGGGGATTTAGCAATGTAATCCTCCATGTATGACCAGAAGTCCCTGTCCTCACCACCACCTATTTGATCATTGGCAAAATAGGGGCCTATGTCACTTGCGCCAAAGAAACTGACCCAGTTAGATATCGACCTATCAGTGATTGCTGCCCTGAACCTATCCGTATGCGTTATTATCCAATTAGTCATGAACCCACCGTATGAGCCACCAATGACCCCCAATCTGCCTGGGTCTATGAAATCGTAACTCCTAATCACATAGTCAAGACCCTCCATTAAGTCCTCATAATCCCTCTCACCATAGTGCCCACGTATGTCCGCGAACTCCTCATCATAACCATCACTGCCCCTGGGATTCATGAAAATAACCACAAAGCCCTCGCTTGTCAACAGCTGGAATTCGAACATGAATGAGTAACCGTAGGCCGTCTTTGGACCACCATGGATTTCCAGGATCGCTGGATACCTAGTGCCCTGCTTAAGCCCTGCAGGTTTCATTAGCCAACCCTCAACCTCCTTATCATCGCTGGCGCGGAACTTGAAGGGCTCGGGTTTTGAGAGTTCTACGGAATTAACCCAATTATTGAAGTTCGTTATCCTCTCCTCACTGCCATTAGACCATTTATACAGTTCCGTGGGCCTCAGCGGGTTCATGGAAATGAAGTATATTGTTCCATCTCCCATAGCCACGAAATCCTCAATACTCCCCTCGCTACCGATCACAGTCTCAACACCGCTATTTACATTAGCCCTCACGAGTTTTGTTGATCCACCATCCATCATTATGAAGTAGACCCAGTCACCAACCCACTGAAGTCTAATCGGTGGTGGTGAACCCCTAACATCACTATTAAGGTTATTACCAACATTCCTATCAATGCCCCTCATTAGTTCAATGACCTCACCACCCTCGGGCCTCACGAGCAATACGTGATCATGGGTAGCGAAGCCCCTATGAAGGTCATTACCCACTAACGCCAGGTACTTTCCATCGGGTGACCATCTAATCGCTGTTACACCATAATTACTGAGGACTGTGTATCGCTCACCATCTTCCAAACTTATTACCCAAATCTCATTCCTATATGGCTTAAATCTATTGGTGCTTACGGCAATAGCCGCCCTCCTACCATTAGGTTCAATGTCGTAGGCAACAACGTTAAAGTCACCATTCGTTACTTGCCTAATAGCTCCATTTAGGTCCAGTGAAAATAGGTATGACCTAAACGTGTGTATGAATCCCCTGCCATTGAACCAAAGGGGCCATTCATTAATGAACTTAACATCCTCCTGTACAGGACCGACATTACTAATGAAGTACATGGCATTATTAACAACGCGTAGGTCACTAACGCCACCACTTATGTATGCTATTTTAACGGCCTCGCTACCATCAGGAGGCAGATACCAAACCTCGGTGCCAGTTTTATCCTTACCAAGCCCTCTCCTAGATAGGAATACCAAGCCCTTATTACTTAGGATTCTCGGCGAGAAATCGCTATTACCTCTGGTGACTTGTCTCAGGGACTTACCATCAAAGGCCCATATGTTTCTTTCGTAATCCTCCAGGGAATCCGCAATCTTTGAAACGGTAAAAACTAGGGTATTGCTCTCAGCGTCGGCATTTAACTCATGAACCATCCTTACCAATTTTAAATCCTCGATCGTTAATTTCCTAGTCATTAATAATACGGGAAATCATTGGACTATTAAGATTTCACCCAGGACAAACTTAATAAATGAGCATACTCATTGTAATGACTATGAATATCAGCTCAGCAATTTCGTAATAACCATAATATCTGAGACCGTTGCGTTTATGTGATAGATAGGTCAACGTACCATTTACGTATAGATAAACTCCGCCAACATGTATTAGCAGGAACAGCGTCGTCATAACCAGTAGTACTATGCCATAGTGGTTCAGTAAGAGGTACGTCAGGAGTATTACATAGTATACACTTTCATAAACAGCTATTGGCAGACCAATAAATCTCGGCACTGTAATGTACCTTAGGCTAATCAGCGATGTTGCGGCGTGTATAATAACCATAGGTATTGCTAGAACCAGTACTAAATCCGTGGGCACCACATAAACCCTTAATTAAGGTGGTGATAAATCCCTTATCTATGTGAATAGGTCTATCTTTATTGCCGTGGTTGGTACCGAGAAGACGCATTAAGAGTGTGATACTGAAATTGGGTCATGATTTAACAATACAATAATCATAACCATGATTTATGAATTATTTGACCGTTAATTTCCTAGCCTCCCTCTCAGTCTCCCTGAGCATTACAATATCTCCAACTCTAACTGGGCCCTTCACGTTCCTAGTTATTACCCTACCCTTATCTCTACCTTCGAGTATCCTAACCCTAACAATATTGACCTCACCGGCTATTCCAGTCCTACCCAGCAACTGAACTACAAGGGCCGCAACAGCATCCTCATACGGACTAAACCTCTCAACCTTAGTCTCCTCATTGCTCACTTGGATTCACCCTTCCTGGCGGCCCTCTTGGTAGGCGCCCTCTCGGTCGGTGGCGCAGCCTGTGGCTGCGGAAGTTGAATCGGGTTTAAGCCAGCCTTAACCCTCACGTCATTTATTTGCTTAACAAGGGTCTCTAATTCGGTGGCTGCCTGCCCTGGGTCGATTATAACTGCCGAAGCTGCTGACGTACTTTGAAGGCCGGCTGATTTGCCAAGTCTCTCCTTACTAGGCACATAGACGTATGGAACGCCCTTCTCTTCGCAAAGTATTGGTAGGTGGGCCACAATCTCCGGTGGGTCAACATCCTCGGCTATAAATACGAGCTTTGCTATTCCTCTCTCAACAGCCTTAGTGACTTCGTTAGTGCCCTTCTTGATTTTACCAGTTTCCCTAGCTGCTGACAAAACTTCGTAGGCCTTCTCAGCTATATCCTGCGGTACAGCGAATCTCACGTAGAATGGCTTTCCCTGCGGTGGATTTGCGTAAAATGCCTTTGGGTCTACACTTACTGTCGCCATACTCGTTTATACCGTGAATCTAGCATTTATAAGTATTTTTCAATACGAAAGAGGTGGAATATTGAGTAATTACTTTGAGGCTATGTGTAGCGTGCTCCTTGTAGCCTTAAGCCCTGGCTCTCCATGCTGCACGATCTTTGATGTTATCACAAATTCCCCAAGATAGTGACCAACGTGCCATGGACTAATCGTAATTGGTAGATAGGTAATGCCGTTATAAACGGCTATTGTTAAGCCAACCATCTCGGGCAGTATTATCATGTCCCTGGTATGTGTCTTCAGGGTTACCTTCTTGCCCTCGATCACGAGCTTCCTGGCCCTCCTAACCTTCTCAAGGAACTTCCTATGCTCAGGCTTTAAACCTCTCATTAACGACCTCCTCTGCCTTGCAGGTAATAACTTAATGAATTCCTCCATGGACATCTTTGAAATTTCCTCGAAGGTAAAGCCCCTATACTTAAACCCCTTCCATTCTTCTTGTGGTATTACGGCTGCGGTTAACCAACCCTTCCTACCAGCCTCTGCACCTCCCTCTTCCTCCTTAGTTGCTGCTGCCGGTACAGCCGCTGGCTTCTCTGCAGCCTTTTCCGCCGCCTTACCAGCTGCCTTAGCTGCAGCCTTGGCTCCAGCCTTCTCCTCAGCCTTACTGGGTGCCTTTGTTTCCGGTTTCTTGGACATTCAAGTCCCACAGCATCAGCCCTTTTTATAACTTTTACTCGTTGTGGTGGCTCCCGCAGTCATTTTATACGAGTAAAATAAAATCAATGATAAACTAATACTTAATAAGTAGCTACACATAAATAATTATATGGAGGGAAAAACCAGGATTCTTTGGCGTCCTAGCCAGGATGTGATTAAGGGTTCGAATATCTTGAGGTTTGTTAATTGGCTTAATGAGGTCTTTGGTTTCAATTTTGAGGTATCCATAGATAAACCAATGAGGAATGTCCACAATTATGATAGGCTCTGGAGGTGGAGTGCTGAGGACCTCGAGACTTTTTGGGTAAGTATTTGGCGCCACTTTGGTGTTATCCCCCACTCGCCGTATACGAAGGTTCTTGAGCCAAGGATAATGCCCGGTGCCCGCTGGTTCATTGGTTCAAGGCTTAACTACACTGAGCACGTGTTTAGGGCTTCCCGTTGGGGTGAGGAGGCAATAATTTACGTTAGGGAGGATGGGTTCAGGAGAAGCCTAACCTGGGACCAACTGTATAGGGAGGTTGCGGCATTGTCTGATTGGCTTAAGGGCATTGGCATTGGTAGGGGTGATAGGGTTGCTGCGTACGTTAGCCAAGTCCCAGAGGCTGTGGTAGCTCTACTGGCCACCGCAAGTATTGGAGCCATTTGGGTTGGCGTGGGTGCCGAGTTGGCACCCAGGGCAGTCATTGATAGGTTTAACCTACTGCAGCCCAAGGTCTTGATTGCAGTTGATGGTTACCCATATAGGGGCAGGGTGTTTGATAAGTATGGCGATATTAAGCAGATTGTTGATTCCGTGCAGAGTATTGGGAGGGTTGTCATCATACCAAACATGAAGGATTCGGTGGAGTTGAGTCTCAGCAAGTCTGTCCATGATTGGAGGGAGATAACGGGTAGGAGAGGTGTTGGGCTTTCCATCGAGTCCATGGAATTCAATGAACCACTATGGGTTCTATTCACATCCGGTACAACGGGGATACCGAAACCCGTGGTCCACAGCCATGGTGGCGTACTCCTCGAGGCCTACAAGGTTGGTCTTCACATGGATTATAAACCAAGTGATAAGTTCACCTGGTACACGACGCCGTCATGGATGATGTGGAACTTCACGGTTAATGCGCTCCTCTTCGGCGCAACAATACTGTTCTATGATGGTGATCCAACGGTCAGGAACTTCGAGCCCTACTGGGAGATCACGGAGAAGGAGGGTCTCTCAATACTCGGTCTCAGTGCGCCCTATATTCACGCGGCCATGAAGTCCACGATAGAGCCCGGCATGCAGTTCAACTTAGGGAGCCTTAGGGAGATTGGTTCAACGGCTGCGCCACTGTCACCCCAGGGCTTTGAATGGGTTTATGGGAAGGTTAAGGAAGACGTGTGGCTGGCGCCGATCAGCGGTGGTACTGACGTGGTCTCCGCGCTCGTCGGCGGTTGCCCAATACTGCCCGTGTGGGAGGGCGAAATGCAGTGCAAGTGGTTGGGCGCGGCTGTTAATGTGTATGACGAGGAGGGTAGGCCCGTGGTTAATGAGGTGGGTGAGTTGGTCATCGAGAGGCCAATGCCCTCAATGCCCATCTACTTCTGGAACGACCCAGACTACAACTGGTACAGGGAATCCTACTTTGGTGTATTTCCCGGCGTTTGGAGGCATGGTGACTGGGCTATGATCACTGACAGGGGCACCGTAATAATAACCGGTCGCTCAGACTCAACGATAAAGAGGAAAGGTATCAGGATTGGTACCCTGGATATTTACAGGGTCGTTGAGTCCCTGCCTGAGGTTGTGGGTAGCCTAGCCGTTGAGGTTAAGAATAAGTTGGTTATCTTCGTTGCCTTAAGGCCAGGCCTTCAATTAACTGAGGAGTTGAAGAAGAAAATAAATGACGCACTAAGGAACCAATTAGGGCCTTACTACATAGCTGACTACATAATACAGGTACCCGACATACCAATGACTAGGAATTACAAGAAGCTTGAGGTCCCCATTAAGAAGGTCCTAATGGGCTGGCCCATTGATAAGGCAGTGAACATAAACGCCGTGCTAAATCCAGAAGCTTTCTATGCGGTTATTGAGGCGTTGAAGCCGTACATGGACGAAATAATGAAGGAATGAGGTTCCTTAAACCTTAGTTATTTATTTTGCAAAATGCCCATGAAAATAATGGAGTAGTTAATGGATCCAAGGCTCAGGAGGATATACTCAAGGTGTATTGTCGAGGTCGAGCGCGGGACACTACCAGACCTAGTCAACGACAGGTATGACTACTTAATGATAGACCTGGCAAGCATAACCTACGGCCTCAAGAACCCAAGGGCATTCCTAATGAACGTTAGGCTCGCCCTGGACTACGACTACCTAAGGCCAAGCGTGGTATTCGTGATTGACCACTCAAGGCCTGAGCATAAAGCCGTCGCTGAGACCAGGGTTAAGTGGTTCAGGGAGCTAGGCCTCGACTACATGCTCGCGGAGGACGAGCCAGCCGAGGTTAGGGCAGCCAGGGAATGCATGAGGAGGGGTAAGTGCATAGTCCTGAGCAGGGATTACGATCCGCTCACCGTGATGGATGAGATGATACAGCCAATAAAAATAACCGAGATGGCATGGATAAACAGGAAGATAACAATAAATAAAGAATGCCTAAGTAATTATTTAAAAAAGAAAAATAATTAATGACTAGTATTAAATATTTTATTTACTTAATTTTAATAAATACCCATGTCTATTTATGATTAAGTTATTCCTATTCAATGCTGAATTCACGGCATGAACGTTGAGAGTGCGCTTAGGGAGGTTATCAAGAAGGGTTTGCCTTTAACCTGCCTAGGGTTATACAGGGATATTTCATACTTATTATATGAGGGTAAATGGTTACGAGATGAACTTCGTAATTAATCAAGGCCCAGGGAGTACATGCAGGTTACCTATGCCTCGGCAATTGATGAAACCGATAGGAGGAAGTCTGGGCATTGGTTAAGGTACATGAAGTACTTGGGTGTGGGATGGCTAAGGTAATTAGTTGGGACCTTGAGGATGAGGTCGAGATAGAGGGACTCAAGGTTAAAATAACACCGCTTTGGAGTTGGTTGCTCATGGGCTAATGCTTAAAGCCCATGGTAGTAATGCCAATCAACAATGCAGGAATTAAAGTGCGAAGCAGGCAATGATGAGCTACTGAGGGCAATGAAGGTCATTGAGGAGTTAAGCCCCTACTGGGCATTGATAGGAATTAAGGTTGAGGATGTAGGCAAGGACTGCGCAATAGGCTCTGTGGAGATAGGCAGGAAGCACCTACAGGTGCTGGACACAGTACACGGCGGGGTCCACGCGGCGCTGGTCGATGCAATGGCCTGGGTAGCCGTAATAAGTCACTATTACCCAAGGTACGTGATCGCAGTGACCACGGACCTAACAGTGAAGTACCTAAAACCAATAGCCGAGGGGGTACTTAAGGCAGTTGCAAGGGTAATCCACGTTAGGGAACCAATTGTGTTGATAACAGCAGAATTAATGAATAGGAGTAATGAATTGGTAGGTTCATCAACAATGACGTATTGGGTGACAAAAACAGGAAAGTCAATTAGTGAGTTCATTAGTGATATTAGTAATAGAACATAGACGTGAGTAGCACCTAGGAATTATCTAATCACTTTATTGGTTAATGTTCCGACCATTATCAAATCCCATGCAACCAGATATCGTGCTGCTTCTAAAACATCCTTGTCCATTGATACGTAGAATATCATGTCGCTAAAGCCCACTGTGTATCCTCCATCCTTATCTCGTACCAAGTTCTCCAGGACGTAATCGAGGCATTGATATTACCTGGAATTACCTGAGAAAGGTGAGGAAATTAACGAGACGGAGGATGAGGCGGGTTGGTATTAGTAATTAAATGCATTGGGCCTGTAAAGTGAGGGTAATTATTAAGTTACCTCCGTTCTGTCTACCAAAAACGATAAGCCCTAAATAAATCAATCCTCGAGTATGCATTTTTGCCCATCTATTTAATGTTTTTAAGTTGAACCGTCTCTGCTTGTTTTGATGCCTGATAAGTGGTTAATTAGGGACTTAAGGAGTGTGCTGGAGAGAGTTGATAGGGTTGGGCTGGGTTTTAGGGCTCAAAACCCTAGGTTACTTATCATAGTATTTTATGATCTTCATTGCCCTGGTTGTGCATTGCTTGAGGATGAGGCTGGTGACTACCTAATGGAGTTGTTTAGGGAGGGTAAGGCATCTCTTTACTTCGTTGATTACCCAGTACATAGAGGTATTGAGAAGCTCCACGCGGTTTTTCGATGTATCTATAGGAGGAATCCAACGGCCTTTCTTGAGGTGCTCAGGAGACACTATGAGGCTTACCTAAGTGGCAAGTTAAGTGGTGAGGATGCAATTGCTGAGGCTAGTAATGACTGCGTTAATGAGGAGTTGCAGAGGATCATGGAAGCAAGGTCTGTTGCGAAGGAACTGGGTGCTCCAGGAACACCGACAGTAATAATCGGTAATTTAGTTAAAAATATTGGGCAGGGAATATTTGGGTACCCAGGAATAACAAGGCTTATGAAGACCATAGAGGAGTTCTACGTATACTAGGGCGTCGTTACAGCTTATTAAGTAATTTACTGATTAAAAATCCCTTGCCTCTTTAATTAAATAATAGTTTAAAATTAAGCTCATTATTTTGAGATTTCGTTAGAGAGTAAGCACTAGGTGGCTAACTAAGTTCATTATTGGGTGTATTAGCCATGTTGGTGGTATTGTTGTTGACAGAACTATTATTGTGAAGGCCAGCATTAATCCCTCGGCCAAGCCACCCCGCCACCCAGTCCCTAATTCTCTAGCTAGCCTAACGTAGTAAGGCACTGAAATCACAGAGTTTATCACGAGGAGCACCGCAAGCCAAGTGAGGTTTCCATAAACCAGGGCGATTATTATGTATAACTTTGACCAGAAACCAAGGAGTGGTGGTGTTCCAATAAAGGCTAGGGATATTAACCAGGTACTAACTGCATTATTACCCTTCGAGAATATGGTATTAAAGAATCCCATCTTACCTACAGCATTCATGAATAACTGCAGTAATAAACCAACCAGAGCAAGTTGTTGCGCACCCATTATAGCCGCTGCGAAGGCGGCCATCACATAACCCATGTTGGCTATTGATGAGTAAGCAAGAACCCTGGGGCTCTCTCTACTCGTTAATGCACCTATGTTGCCCAGGAACATTGATATCGTGGCGAAGGCGCCAGCCATGTAGGCCAGGTAGTAGGTCGGTATTCCATATAGTCCCATTGTTGTTAGCGTTATCTTTATGGCAACAATGAACGGAGCTATCTTGGCTATCGAGGCTATTATAGAGACCGGTATCGGGTTGCCCGCGGTGAATACATCTGGGACCCATTCATGCATTGGAGCTGCGCCAACCTCAAGGGATAAGCCGAGGAGTAATAGGGAGAAGCCTATTATGTAGGTTATTAGCGATGGTCCTGAGCTGATTATTATCGCGCCTACGAAGAAGAGCACTGTGGCTATTATCATGTTAACAACGTACTTGATACCAACCTCAATACTGACACTGGGATCACCCATTAGTATGAGTAAGTATGTTGGTGCTGAGATAAGCATTAGTGATAGTAGGACCAGTGCTAGGTCGCTT
Organism: Vulcanisaeta souniana JCM 11219; assembly: GCF_026000775.1. Lineage (GTDB taxonomy): Archaea > Thermoproteota > Thermoprotei > Thermoproteales > Thermocladiaceae > Vulcanisaeta > Vulcanisaeta souniana. The sequence continues at coordinate 1,990,381 of NZ_AP026830.1, forward strand.
GTGTATAGGGCTAGTGCTGTGGCGAGTATCATTATGGAGATAAGCATGTAATCAACACCCCTTATTGACGAGTTTAACCTCATTAGTGTAATCATTCCAAGTATCCCAATAACCACAAGGAAAGCCACATAAGCCAATAAGTGAATGCCCGGGGTCATCAGGAGGATTAACATTGAAATTAACGGTGCTATCCAGGAATACCTCTTGGAACTATCACTGAGTAGTGTGGGTACTGTGCCAACTACGTTTATTATTGCCGAGACAAGGAGAATGTATGTGTAGGGGATGATCATCATGCATCACCCCAAGGACCATATTTAGGTATTACTCTTTGGCTCAACATACTGCTCACCACCAGCCTTAACTTCCTCAACCCTAACGGACTTCCTGATCCTATCCATGGACATTATGGCTATTATTAGTGTCATGAACTCCGTGGACGAAGCCAATATAGTGACAATAAGTATTCCGAAGGCAACGACAGGATTCACTGCAAACAATGGTATTAGGGCCAGGAATATTGCGTTAAACATGAGCTCCAGTGATATTAACACCCTAATTAGGTCATTAGCCCTCAATGCGCTGTAGTAGCCAATCATTAATATTATTGAGGCGAATCCGTAGATAATAGCCGAGTTCACTTCCATTGCTTATTCACCTCATGATAATACATTATCAGGCCAAGCATTATTGCCATGAGTAATGATGATAGTAATACCATTAGTAATAAGTTATTCATTGATGCAAACCCCGTTAATGACTGTGTTGTTAATGGTGAAACCCTGTACTCAGTCCACAGTGACGCTGTTATCACAGCTACTATGAATAATAGCATCGGCACCACCCAGGACTTACTAACACCACCCCTGTACTCAATACGCCTATACGTTGCCGCGAGGACTATGGTTATAGTTATTGTGGCACCAACAAACACCAGGTATATTAAAACAAAACCATAGGTTATACCAAATAGACCGTATATTGCACCAACGAGGCCGGTCGTTATCGCGAGATAAATAGCCGCATACAGGTTATCCTTGGATGCGGAAATGCCTATGGCGGTTATCACTGCAATAGTACCGAGCGTTATTAATGCACCTAAATACGCACCAACCATAGCAAGGGACTCACTATCTTGCGTATTTTTAAGCATAACCAATCAACATTCTACAAGTGTTTACTAAGGACGCCGAATTAACGCAATGACCCAAGGCATGAAATATGTACCTTTATGCTGATGGTTCTTGGGCATTAACTACCTGGTAATGCAAATTAAGGGAGGTCGGTGGCAGTATAATGTGGGCTTGGTCCTCCTTTACACTGGTGATGGGAAGGGAAAGACGACGGCAGCCCTTGGCCTCGTGCTTAGGGCCGTTGGTCATGGATACAGGGTGATAATTGCCCACCTAATGAAGACATTAATATATAGGGGCGAGTACGTTGGTGAGTACCTTGCAATTAAGAAATTTCTCAGTGGTTATGTCGATGTCTTCTCATTAGACCCAGACCAACACCTGACACCTAGGGATGTACTTAAGACGGCCTTATCCAGGGCTATGGAGATTAAGCCATTTCTACTTATCCTTGATGAGGTCAATAATGCAGTGACCAATGGTTATTTAACAACTAGGGAAGTAATTGACGGCATTAAGTCGTTGTCTCCCGAGGTTAATGTTGTGTTAACAGGTAGGGATGCGCCCAGGGAGTTCATGGAGCTTGCCGACCTTATAACGGTTATGGAAGCCGAGAAGCACTATTTTAATAAGGGCGTGGTTGGTGTGGAGGGCCTTGAGTGGTAACATTATTTAATTCCTAAGTTAAGCCATCAATTAATGTCAGCACTGAGATTCCGAGATGATCGACCAACATTAATAGGGGTTGTGCACTTACCACCATTGCCTGGAGCAATCAGGTATGGTGGTCTTGACGTTAGTACAATAGTGGATTTTGCCGTGAGGAATGCCAGGACTCTTGATGAGGCTGGTTTTGATGCCGTGATCCTCGAGAACTACAATGATTACCCATTTAGGGCCAGGGTTAGGGAGCCGGAGACCATAGCATCCATGGCTATAATAGCGAGGGAGGTAATCAAGACAGCAACGATACCCGTGGGGATAAACCTTCTCAGGAACTCAGGGCCTGAGGCAGCCGCAATAGCCGCAGTTACAGGCGCATCCTTCATTAGGTCAAATGCCTACTGTGAGGCCGTAGTTAGCACCGAGGGAATTATTGAGCCAGTAGCTAGGGAGGTGCTTGAGGTAATGACGAGGTTAAACACAAAGATAACCGTACTGGCGGACATATTCGTTAAACATGCAAGCCCCTTGCACAGAATGACTATTGAGGATATTGCCAAGGACTGCATTGAGAGGTCGCTAGCAGATGCACTTGTGGTCACCGGGCCAAGGACCGGTGAACCTCCCGACCCATTGCTTGTTAGGCGCGTGGTAAAGGCAGTAGGCACGAAGATACTCGTAGGTAGCGGCATCAACCCGAACAACATTAATGATTATAGGGATACTCACGGCTTCATAGTCGGGACATACCTAAAGGATGAGGAGGGTCAGATAGATCCCGCGAAGGCCAGGAACATGGTAAACATCGTTAAATCACTAGCCAAGACATGAATTTAGTTAATCTCTATAACGAGTACTGCGGAGAGATCGATTTAGATACGTAGAGTGGGTAAGACTAGTTTTATCCTTGCTCTATCTATCCAGCACGATCAAACCCTAAGCCATCCCAACTGGATCTTAACTCAGATAAAGCAATTTTCAATTCATTGCTCCTTAGAGCTTAGTCATTATCCATGTTCTTAATAACGCCGGCTCACTGGCTTAATTACGTCATAGGCCGCGCTCCCTTTTACATAAGTACCTATTCATCATGTCGGGGTCGATTCATTGCGGATCAATGACCATGCTTGTCCATAATAATGCATTGGTATTGCGTTCCTAACAAGACCTTTACTTAGGAAGTCCATGGATAGTAATTAACCCAAGTAGCGTCTCCAGTATTCTTGCTTTAACGTAGTTCTTAATATTGGGCAATTATAACTCTAATCCGTCAAACGCAATAGAAACCCTGAGGGGCATTAAAACATGATTTAAAGAATAGTGTGTATAGCCATACTTAGTGGGGTTTGTAAGGTTTGGTCAAAGTCTTGATATGGCATACAATAGTGATATCACGACCAGATTTAGGGATGCGATTAGTAGCGTTGGTGCAGCAACCACCATCCCAAGACCCCAGCTTAGCCACATGTAGTATATCGTGATCATTAATATGCTTTCAACCAGTAATATTATTGATACTGAGAGCAGTATCTTGCCAATTCTGGTAAATCCAATATTTAGGTAATTCCTAAGTATTAATATCACAATTATTGTTTGCACAATTGCGACTCCAATATCCACATACCATAGGTAGTGGGTTATGGTTCATCACCTCCCTCTATTTCCTCCTTTTCGTTAATGCCCATTATCCTCATAACTTCCCTAATAAGGTCCCACTTCTTTTCAAGTTTATCACTAATGAAGTATGGTGCACCATAACCAATATCTAACCTACTAACAAGTTCATATCTCTCAAGGAGCTCAAGATGGTACATTATTGTTCTATAGTTTACGTTTAATGCCTTAGCCAATTGATTAGGGTTCATTGGTTTTTTCTTAAGTATTAGCAGGATCTTTAGTCTCATTAAACCTCCACGTGAGCCACCGAGCAACCAAATAAGTATTTTCCTTAGATCCTTCTCATACTCAACCATTAGATACGTAGCATTACCTGACAATGATTTATAAGTTTTAAGCATCGACGTCGCTTAAGATTAATTAATTAAAAGGCATCTGCGCATCATAGTTATGGGCATTAATAATAAATTGGAAACTAAATTGTAATAACACTGCAATAGTCCCATATAACTTAACTAATGCCGTGAAATAGCATCCTAATTCAGTCGTACCAAATCATCAAGGATAGAGCGTTTAATTTAAATTGAGGGATAAAAATAGGATAATGGGTATTTTAATTTTATACTAAATACAATGCATTATGGCAATTACTATGGATAACCTGATGAGTAACTTGATGACTGACCTGTTGATGGCATAGTTGTACTCGTTAAATTCATAAAACCATGCACTGGAGCTACAAATATCCACGGAACTGGCTTAACGAATACCACATTAACTATGTAATCGTTACCCACTAGCCATGGATCTGCAAAGGCGTAATTACCGCCGAGTAGTGTTCCATCGGGTAATTCTGCGTAGCCTAACCACGTCCATGACGCTGTTACCTTAGTCGGCGCCGTCATGCTACTTGGGTTGTAGAATGCTTGGGGTGGTAGGAAGGCGATGGTTACCACTGGGGTTGGTGAGCCTGAGGCATTTACAAAGGTATAACCTGGGCTTATTTGGTTATTTACCGCAAAGGCGTAGGAGAATATTGGCCAGTATATTGTGTTACTCTCATTTAGGTAAGTTGGGTTATAAACCGCTTGGTACACTAGACTGAAGTTATATGTGTTGAGTATTTGTCCGCTTGAAGTCTTTACGTAGGTACCAGGTGGTATTATGGCTAGTAGATTACCCACGGCAACTGCGCTTCCTTGTGTTGCATTCACGGTTACCGTACCTATACTAACCGGCGCTAACTCCGTCTCCATGGTGGTTATCTCAGTACTGTTTGGCGTGGTCTCGGAGGCGTAAACGGTCATTGGCATTGCAGGCATTCCGGTGTATACGAACACCCAGGGCACTGGCTTGACGAATTGGTAGTTCACGAATATGCCAGAGCTAACATACACCCAATTATCCGGGAATGCATAACGGCCACCGATCAATGTGCCGTTTGACTCCTCGGTGAACCCAAGCCATGTCCAGGTGGTCCATGTGCTCGGCATCCTAACGACAGTTATTATTGCCTGCGGCTTACCCTCCTGGTTAACAAATGTGTATCCCGGTGATACTTGCCCATTAACGGCATAGGCAAAGGCATATATTGGTGGTGAGCCTCCCATGTTCATCTCCATGGGCGTTAGCCCAATGTTCTCAATCATGTAGTCGATTATTGAGAATTGATACGTATTGAGCACCTGCCCACCTGGTGTTTCCACGTACGTGCCCGGCCTAATTACGGCTATTATGTTGCCAAGCCTAACGGTAGCTCCTTGTGTTGCATTCACCATCACCGTAGCTTCACCGACCGGTATTAACTCCGGCTGCATCATACCTATACTTGAGTTAGACATACTCTCCAGTGATTGGTACTGGCCTTGTAGGCTCATGTACTGATTCTCAAGATTTGTATAGTTCGTCATTAAGCCTGAGTACTCACTCTCCAGGGTCTGATACTTACTCTGCAACTGCTGGTATTGGCTTTGAAGTGCCATGTACTTACTGGCTACTGACGCCGTGGTTGAGTATAGGTAACCCACGTATATTAGTCCCACTGCGAGTATTACCACCAGTATTATTAGTCCTATTGTTTGATTGTTCATCAACTACGTACCCACGGTCTCATTTAACTCTGTTTTTCGTAATCTCTTACAAATTCTTACCTAATTACTAAATACTAATTAATTTAGGAAAAACGTTAATCACTGGTAATTAAAGCATGAACCACTACTATGCATAAGCCCTAGTATGGCTAACCACTGAAACTGTGTTAATTCCACCATGAGTCTTTACCTGGGATTTTAATGAGTAGTGATTAATTCACTAGACATAGCTCCTAACCCCCTTCATACCCGATGCGTTCTCAAGCATCTTCTTAGCCGTATAGTATCTCCTACAGTCTGGGCATAGATACAACCATTCAGGGTCACCCTTAATGCCAAGTCTAACCTTCGTAGCCATTATGTGCCTCCTGGTATCAAATGGCTTACCACATACCTTGCATGTAATCACCTTGTCATAAACAATATCTGCGCTACCACTTGTCGGAAATTCCTTAGCCCTATCAACTGCTATTGCCTTCTCTGGGCATAGCCTTGAGCAATAACCACACCCAATGCACTTGAGGTTGTTGAATTTGAGCACGGTCTTATTACCAGCCCTATCAACATCGAATGCCCTCTCGGGGCATTTAGCGAAGCATACACCACAGAATGAGCACTTGACATCATCAACATGCACACTAAATATCTTCAGTAATTCATTGGTAACGCCTGTAGCCTTTGATCTAAGTCTTGTTAATGCCTTAACATAGTCATTACGTCTAATGCCCATGTAAATAATTTCCTCACTTGGTGCCTTGTTACCATCCACTGATAACGCACCATTCTCAGCGGCGCTGAGCTTGAACAATTCCATAAACGCATTGACTAAGTCCTTGACATAGTCAGCACCACCCAACTTACATGACTTATCAGGGCACTCAATACTTACCTCAAGGGACTTGACAAGCGCCATTGCCACCCATTCAGGTCCAACTGCATTAACACATGGCACTTTATAGATGTACTCGCCGTTCCTAGGTTCCCTGGTGTTTAATGGGCATGTGAATGTTACTTTCTTAATACTCTTCACGGTATTTAACTTATTAAGTAGGGCTACGTACTCATTATCGTCAGCGCCCACCATTGCCAGGGCACCTGTTGGGCATTTTGACACGCACAACCCACACTCAATGCATGTGCTCTCATTAATGGTGACTTTATTGTTGACTATGGATATAGCGTTTACTGGGCATGCATTAACGCATTCACTACAGCCAAACCTAGCCCTACATGCACTCTCGAGGTATGTGGGTACGTTCTTCTCGATAACCTTGGCAACCCTACCCATCAGTAGCTCCCTCCTACTGATGGGACCCTCGATGGCAACCTTCCTCATGCTCGTTCTCCTAGCCATTAACTGAGCCTTCAACGTCTCAAGCTCCTCTTCGCTTGGCGACTTAAGTATATAAATGCTCATTGGATGCTTACCCTGAATATCAACACTGTTCAATTTCCTGAGCACTATTATTACTGGGCCATCATGCTCTCTAGCCCTACTCAATTCCTCGTCATTTGGATCCTCAAGTATTAATAACCTGCCCTCCTCACTTACCACCATAGGCATCCCTCATAGCCTTAATGACCTCCTTGTCCTGAGCCACGAAATCCCTCGTAAAATTGAGCAGAAGTTTAAGGTAATCAGTCTTCACAAGCTTAAGTGATGTACTTACGAATATCGAGACCCAATTAATTAGGTGATTATTTAGGAAGTAATCCTCTTCCTCAACATACTTAATGGCATTACTCCAGTCATCATACTCCTCATAAGCTAGGAAACTCATGAAGGCGAACTCAACGGCAATGTGATCACCCCTTAAATCCCTAAAGTCCTTATTCACGATAAGGTTATAATCCGCGTAAATTCTTTTAAGCGATATCTCGGTATTCATATCAAGATAACCCGTGTGGGTGTATCCCTCGTATGGTATTGCGCCATAGTCAATCCTTGTAAAATCCACTTGTATTGGTGTTAATGCGTTGTAGTCATTAATACCTTTAGCAATATCAAGTAACTTAATTAGGTCATTCATTGATGAGTAAAGCCTTGCCAGGACCTTGGCGACACCCCTAACCCTACTAATCCTCGATTTAATCAACTTCTCAAAATCATTAAGCCTATACGGGTATATGTAGGATGAGGCTAGGAAGTCATAAATAATAGAACGGGAAAAGGCAAGTGATTTTAAAGCCTGTGGATCTAAGTTCTCCATATTAATCACGTGCCTTGACCCTTAGCATTACCCACTCCACCACCACAGTGACCACCAGTTGGTTTAACGCCCTTCAGCTTCTGTAATAATGTCGGTAAATCAGCCGCGCCAGTTCTTAGGGCAAATTCCTCAGGTTCTTCTCCGGTTACTATCCTTGTCGATTCGTTAGTCTGTACACCGGGCATTACATAAAGACTGGGTGGGTCTGTGCCGTACTCAGGACCCATTGGTACTGCGCCCTTTCTCATAGCTGTCCTGTAGACTATGCTATTGGGATCATCCATGTCACCAAATACCCTAGCACCGGCCGGACAATTCCTAACGCAGGGTGGTACTCTCTCGTAAAGCGGTAATGACTCATCGTAAACTCTATCAATGGCCATGACACACTTCTTACTAACGCCCTCCACTGGGTCAAATATTATGTTGCCATATGGACATGCATTCTCACAGTACCTGCAGCCAATGCACACCTCGTAGTTAATAACGACCACACCATCCTCTCTCCTCTTATATATGGCCCCGGTTGGACATACTGTGACACATGCTGGATTCTTACATTGGAAACAGCTAATTGGTACACTAAATGTCTTAGTGTTTGGGAACTCACCAACCTCCACATGCAGTACCCTCATGAAGAATACCGACCATGGCGCCTTACCGGGTTCTGGACCCCATGGCTTCAGATCTGTCATTGGCCCATAACACCCACTGGAGTGCCACTCCTTGCAGGCCAGCATACATGCGTTGCATCCAAAGCACTTACTCAGGTCTGTGAGTATGGCTAGCTGGACCATTCAGGTCACCCCTGCCCGTTCTTCTTACTCTTTGGATCCGTACCTGGATTTGAATTAGGTGGTGGCATTGTGGCGTTGGAGAATGAGTAGCCCATTGAGTGCCTAATGGTTTCTTGGAATTGAAGCCATTGAGTGTTCTGTTCATACCAGGATAATCCCATCTCCTGCGGCGTCTTGTAGGCATTATAGTTGAAGACATTTATGTTCCAAGCCTCACTACCAACGATTAGTTTCGGTGGTGTCTTAACTATTGGATCTGCATTACCCCATGCTGAGTATGGCTGGTCATTAGCTATCCTAACTACCTTAACCCTTAAATCACCCCAAGCAGTCTTGCCACTAAATATGTCGAATTGAAGTGTTGGATATTGTCCGCTTTGTACCGCATTTATTAAACCCTGTACTGTATAGTCTGAGTTAGGTACACCACCCTGGCTTTGAGCCCTTGTGTATACGTATATGTCATTAAACATAAAGCCCTTAGTAACCTCCAGGGCATTAGGCGGTAATGCCATCATACCGGCTCTGGCATTCCTTGACTTCCAATAACCAACAACACCTGGTGCCACAGCTTCCGTTAACTTAACCTGGCCTCTAGCTATCTCGCCGCCTCTACTGGTTAATTCAACCCAATCACCATCCTTAATACCATACTGAGCCGCAGTTTGTGGATTCATCCAAATCACCGAATATGGTATAATCTGCCTAAGCCATGGGTGGTGATTCTCCCACGTGTGGTAGAACCACGGCGTAGTCTTCCTATTAATCGTGGCCAGTGGGTACTCACTTGGTGGTGAACCATCTGGTGCTATCCAGTCCAGTGGTTCGTACCATACGGCTATTGGGTGGTAGAACTGCTTAATTATTTGGGCCACATGGCTGCCCCACCAATCACTTGGTGGCGATGCGTTCTTCTGGGCCAGCTGTAGATACGACTGGTCGCCAGTCTTCTGGTACATGTAGTAGAAGTATGCGTTCATGCCCTTCCACAGGCCGTAGGCTGCCAGTATGAACTTCATTATTATCTCTGAGTATATCGGTATAATCACTGGCTTTGCGTATGGCATCATACTAACGCTTGCAGCCCACTCCAGATAGCCTTGGTTCACGTGCCTGTAATACCTAATCTCAAGTGGTAATTCGTAGTAGGCGAAGGCATGTCCAACTGTCTGAGTACCTGGTGAAACACCTAGCGGATAAACACCATTGGTAACTGGTATCTGCTGTGGAGCTGGGTACGTATTACTATTTGAGTATGCGGCTGCATTTATGAAGCCTGGATAAACGTACATCTTAATCTGATTCGGGTTAGGATCTCCCTTACAACATGATGCTCCATCCGCACCCCTAGCCATGTAAAGCACACCAATACCTGGAGCAAACTGCCACTTCCACAACCAATCATACATTAGATTAGGATACATTGGTTCTCCAGTATTTGTAACGAAGCCAGGTAACTGAAGCTTCTCACCGAGTAAAATCTCACCATCACTCCACGGCCTAACTTCCTTAAAGAGCGGCGGTAGTATAGGCCACTCGATATTGTCCGCAGGACCGTGCACCGATGACACTGGCCTATCTAGTAGACTGTGCTCACCATATCTCTCAAAGAATGTGGTGTCAGGTATAACTAAGTCTACACAGGGCACTGAACCGCCATAGAACGTATCAACCTGAGCCACGAAGGGTATCCTATACCTACCATCAGTATCCTTCATAGTGAGCAGGCCTAGGTCCTTATCAATATCGTAGGCATTATCCCAATACTCATTGGTTATATGCCATAGCAGAAACTCTACTCTGTACGGCCACTCAAGCCCAGCATCAATATTAACAGCGGTATAAACCCTATGAACAGATAATGGAAACTCCCAACTAAAGCCCCTCTCTATGAGCAATGGATGACCATTTTCATCAATTACCATATTATCCGGCGTATATACTATAGGCTTTGTCGTTATTTGCAAAGCCTTTGAATATGGAACCTTCTCAACACTTAATACCTGAACAGTACCATCGTTAAGTATTCTCTCCTGAATCATCGTACCACCAACTACACCTATAAGTTGCTCGCCATTGGGTCCAGTGTATAGGCTTGGATTAGAGTTGTAATCGTCCTGTGTAATATTCATCCTTGGATCAGCTGGCGTAATATATGCTGGCCAGTAATCGCCGTCAGGTACTGGCCACGGTGCTGGCGGCTTATATGTAAATCCACCAGGTGTATCTATCGCCCCAACTAAGGCGAATAGAAGGGCAAAGGCTCTTGCTGTGACAAAGCCATTACTATGTGCCGAAATGCCTCTCATTATGTATGCTGAGAATGGTGTGCCTATGAAATAATCATGCTGCCTACCTAGGTAGTCAGTCCACTTGGCTTGTATAACGACCCTACCATTATTGAGCAAATTAACTATCTTCTGAGCAAGCTCCCTAATTTTGTAAGCTGGTGGTGTTTTCCAGGTCGCCTCAACATTCTCTGGACTCCATTGATCTTGCAGCGCAATTTCCTTTAGTATACTGAAGACAGTTCTAACATTTAGAGTTACTGTCTGGTCACTATCAGGAGCGATTGGTATTGTTATTGATCCCTGCCACTCAAGGACGGGTTCAACACCGTTTTGCCACGGTATGTCAGTAAATGGGTAAATATTACCATCGCTACCCATAATTATTGGTACCCAATCACCATTCTTATTCTTCATCCTAGCGAAAAGCCCAACATTAGATGCTTGTGGTGGTATTATCGAACCGTCTGGATTTGTTATGACAAGCCAGGGCGCGTTTGTATACCACTTTAAGTAATCCTCATCCATTGAGTGTATACCCTGCTCCCTCATTTCAAATAGTTCATGTATTACTGACCAAATCACCATGCCATCAGTACCGGGTATCACGGGTATCCACTCATTGGCAACTTGGGCGAAGTTGCCGATTCTCTCCGGCGACATCCATATTATCTCACCACCATTGGTTATCACCTTCATAACCTCACGTCTCGTTATTGTTGGAAAATGATCCTGCGTCATACCAGCGATAATCAATAACTTCGTGTAATTGCTGTCCCAACCACCGTACTCCCACCAGGTGCCACCCATGGCATAAGAACCACCTGACGCCACGGCCGTTGCACAGAAACCACCGTGAGCTGCTTGGTTCGGTGTACCGAACATCGCAGCAAACCACGTGTTCTCGGTTGGATTGTATTGATCCCTACCTGTGAAGTATACGAACTTATATGGGCAGCACTCCCTAATTTGCTTAAGACCTAGGAACCCATATTTCCAGCCTCTTTCCTGTAAATAAGATGAATTATCTCCATTTGCAAGTATGTCTAGCAGATCATCGTATGTAATTTCCACGAAGTTACCCTCACACCTCTCGCTAGTGGGTACCCTAAGCAATGGCGACCTTAGCCTTGCTGGGCTTAGGTAGTGGAGCATAGTTGTTGCGCCTATATCACAGGTGGCACCCTGGTTCCTAGTGAATATTGAACCCGTTATGAACCTAGGTAGTTTAGTCGTTCCACTTATTACAACCTCAACATTGCATCTACCTAGGCATCCGTAGCATGTCGTGAACGCAACAACGTCGCTCGTTACCTCCTCAGGAGCCAACTTACTCTCCTTAAATATCTGACCAAAAACAAATGCTTCCCTACCCACAGTACCTAGGAATGCCACTGCTGCAGCCGTTACACCGGCGATCTTTAGGAAATCCCTTCTTGTTATTAATAGGCCCTTCTTAGTCTCCTCATGGGTAAGCTTTGTGGTGGTTTCCATGCCCATCACCCCCACCATGGACCCCATTGTGGTTGTGTGTTATAGAATGGTGTTATTGGTGTATGGAAATAGGCCGTGGCTATGACTACATACCTCAGCGTATAACCACCAACTATAACTGCAACAAATATTATTGCTATCATTACGGCCGCAGTGCGGTTTAACGGATTAACCCTCAATAGTGCTATTTCAAGTAATAATGGTATTGCTATACCTATGGAAATAACCACACCCCAAAACATCGGTGCATATGCGCCGAATAAAAGCTCGTAGAGATCCAGCCCAGCTAGGTAGTGATTCGCCATGGCCACGGCTATGAATAACGCCCAACCAAATCCTTCAAAAATCTCCGCAAGTAGGTCCAGCCAACTTAATTCATGCAGTACATGAGCTAATTCACTTGTGCCTCCATCAGCCTTCACAGGTACTGCCGTTGTTACAGACTTCTCGAAGAATCTGGTAACCAGCAGTGAAAATGCGGAGCCATAGGCAAGGCCTGATGATAGCCATAGCAGGGGCAGTACGCCATTCCACCAGTAGGACTTGCCACCAGCTGCTGCGAATAGGAATGCTGTGTATACCGTAGCCGCTATACCCGTGAGCATTATTAAGTAGTCAAGGACTATCTGCGTGGGCCTAATATACTTACCCAGCACAGCCCTCGCCAGTGATGGTATGTAGGTTATTGCCAGGTATATTATGCCCCAAATAACCATACCACTTAGGAACAACACACCCCAATCCATCCAGGACTGAGCAAGTCTACCATTTGGATAGCCAATGAAAATTATGTTACCAGCCCTATCCGGCCTTCCAAGATCTATTACGAAGAAGGCCAAGGCACCCAATATAAATATCCAACCAGCCGTCATATTTATCTTAACCATCCTACTAACCTTACCCCTAACATTATAAACAGCGGCTAGCAACATTGTCATGCTACCGAGCGCCGTTAGGAAAACCGCAGCCGCAATTCTCCAACCCCATATCAAGTGATAACCAGGCGGCATGTATGGACCCCAGCCTGTCCAGCTAACCGGCCAAGGTGATGACATCAGGTAATGCCTAGTTACGTGTTGGATATAAACGGTGCTTTCTCACTTGATATAAACAGCCGTAGTTATGCCCGTGCTTAAGAATTACTTATTTTCATATAAGTGAAAAATTTTGAGTAAATTGCCCTTGTTCATTATGGACGTGAGCACTGGGCAGTTTAAACGTAATGCGTAACCATTGATCCTGCACTTAATGGCTACCGGCCTTACGACAGGCTTTCCCGCACTCTCCTCTATTAGTAATGCGGCCTTACACCCGTCATTTAGGGTAACCACTGGTAGTAATTCAAGTAGTGCCTTGGCGATTACCCTCTCGGCTTTCCTAACGAGCTCCAGGGGTACGTTTAAGGTCTCCGCAATTACTTGGTCTAGGGACTTCGTGCCTATCCTTAGATTGTCAGGGAGCAGAACTAGGGCAGTCCTACTTAAGTTGCTGGCGCAGAAATCCTCAATCTTCCTACCCAGCCTAATCAATCCCTTAATTAACAATGAGATGTATTCCTTAACTTCATCGTCACTGAAATCCTCTAATTCCCAATCTTCTTTCAATTTCATAATTGCATACTTAAAAGCGACTTCGTTAATTTTGATAGCGCCAGTTAAATAAGCGACCGATAGCAGAAGGGCGCCTCTAGCCGTAACCACGTACTGCCCCTTATTAACCTTCTCAACAAAACCCATTGATAGAAGTTCTAACATCTTTCTATAAATTGACGCTATGCTTAACCCAGTTACCTTGGATAAGTACGTTAATGACAATGTATTGATACCTTTTTGCATTAAGGCTAATTGAAACATCGAGACGATGAGAGTTTCAAGAATAAGTATATGAATTGAATCTAGCGAATCTTCCCTAACTAATAAATGAGGCATCATTATTAATAATTTTAAATCATGATTTAGTATTAAAGTGTTTTGGGAGTATGCTAAGATTCTTACTCGTTAAATGCCTTATGAATTAATGATAAGGCTACAGGGCAGTCACTATTAAGCGAATAGCCCCTAATCCTACATTTAATGGCGAGTATTACCGGCGAGGCCCTAATCGACTGGTCCCCAGCCAATACAACCACTGCCCTGCAACCATCCCTTAAACGGACACTTGGTAGGTAATCAAGTAGTGCCTTGGCGATTACCCTCTCGGCTTGTCTCACCTCATCGACACTCACACCCAGGTAATCAGCTATTGAGTGAATTAGGGAGATCCTACCGTTATTAATGCCGTCAGGTAATACGTAATAAACAGACTTACCAAGCAAATTAACATTGACGTTTAATGGCGAGAGACCCAACTTACTAAATCCTTTATATAGTAATTTTAAGTAACTAATTACCTCATTACGATCAAATTCCTCAAGGTCCCAATCTTCCCTCAACTTATCAATGGCCAACTCAAAGACATCCTTATTTATGGAACCCCCATTACTTAGGTACATCATTGCAAGTAGTAACACGCCCTTAGTGGTTATTACGTAATGACCCTTACTAACCCGCTCTATCAAGCCAAGATTCATCAGGTCAAGAGCCTTCCTATATGCCGTAGCTATACTCATACCCGTACTCATCGAAACATAGTAAAGAGAATCCAAATTCCTGCTACAACGCCTTACCTTACCCTTAATGAGATGAAGAAGGAGTGCCTGAAGTATTAGTATGTGGTAATTATCTAGGTAGTAAATACTCATATTAAATCACCTAGAAAATAACATAAATGTACTATTTTTAACCTTTATTGTCAAAAAAATGACACTACAAACGTAGAAAACATGCAAAAGTGAATGCTGGAATCTAGAGCAGAAAGTGTAACTTTTCGATAAGTTAATAATTTATGATTTATGGAAAAACATGCATTAATATAGTAATAAATTTGTTTAAATACTCATGGTTTTTCATGATATCTTATACAATGTATATTTTCATTTTTCTCAGTATCTAGAAACTAATCCTTAATAGAACAATATCTTTGCGGTATTCTCGATAAATATGACAGAAATAGTCAAATATATGGAAAAGACTGTGGAGGTATCTAGTGTTGAGAGGTTCTTGCCTATACTGAGGGTTACGTTGGGTTGGATGTACTTCTCTGCGTTCCTGAGGAGAACTGTTAATGTGCCTGCAAAGCTTAACCCATCATCCACTGCGTATGTTGGTGGTAAGTTGATAACGTTCTTGCCACATGCGTGGCAACCTGTTGTTGGGCAGCTTGAGTGGGTATTGCTACATCCGCACCTGCTTTACATATTCCTACTCTTCTTCACGGCTGTCGAGGGGATATTTGGCTTATTAATGATTCTTGGCTTCATGACGAGGCTCTCCGGGCTCGTAATAACCATACTAGCCTGGAGCATTGGGGCTGCTGGTGGTTGGTTGGGGCCAACGTGTGTTGATGAGTGGCAGATCGCGGCTGTTGAGGGTGCTGCCGCGTTGATGTTCATGTTTACAGGTAGTAGGTGGTTATCAATTGATCAGTACCTGGCTAAGAAGTATCCAAGGGGCTTAAGGATATGGAGTGTGTACGTACCACTATGGTGAGGTGATGAGTATGGATAGGACAACTGCACTTGCACTGTTGGGCTTCATAATCGCCACTGGAGTAACGATGGGTCTATACCAAATAAACTTTCAGGGATTCACCCACCTAACCAACTACTCAAAGACGCCTGCCTACTCACTGGCTGGTACTCAATTACTTGAGAATGGTACATTAATACTACACATCACTAGGGTGGCGGGTCCGGACACATACGGTGGATTCATAGTACTCGTACAGGTACTTTACCCAAATGGTACCATAGCTTATGAATGGAACTCAACATACTTAGGTCACATACCCCAATACGACATTATAAACGAGTACGACCTGCCAGGGCATTTAGTGCACTCCGACGGCTTCGCCCTCGTGGTACCACTGGGCCAGTCTGCCATTGTTAAGTTATACGCACCAACAACATTCAGCCCAGGCACCTACATTGTCAGAGTTTACGATGTTGACGGGCAATACGAGGCGTACGGAATTAAGTTCCAGATATACGTAACAGTCGGTGGGTAAAGCGATGAGTCCTATCAATCTCTCATTAAAACCCATTACTCATTAATTTCCTTCTTCTCACTTTCTTTTAACTCACACCTAAACACCTACTTAACTCCAATTACCTCCCTAACCTCATCAATCAACGGCCTTATGTACTTAACCCTCCTCTCAACCTCATCAATCTTGATCCTAACCTCGTGGAACCCGTTAACGTGTAAGAAGTAGGCCTCAGCCCATGCCCTCTCCGCCACATCGCCTAGTTTCGAAGCCGCATCATCGAGTAGGCTCACGGTCCATCTGCCCCTTTCCAGGGCTTCCCTCGCCTCATCGAGGTTCTTGGCAATGGCTAATGCCTTGATGGCCTCCTCCACAGCCTTATAAAGCCTCCCACTGGCCTGAACCACATCACCCTTATCAACGAAACCCAAGCCCTCATTAAACATGGCCAAGGCCAACTCGGCATGAGCCTTAGCGGTGTCTGAGGGGTCTAGGTTGAGCTTTGCGGCTAGTACATCTATTATTGTAGTCAAGGTCTAATCCCCTTTTTCTGAGGGGTTCAGGTTTGAATGTTTTTCTTCATCCCCTCATGTTTTATTTCCCCGTTCCCTCGGGTTTCATTGTTCATTGCGGGGGCGTTTAGGGGTGACCCGAGCACCTCCCACATACGCGTGCAGTGCCCTTAGCCAAATGTTTGTTGCGCCAACTACGTCTCTATCGCCTATGAATCCGCATCTTAGGCAGTATGCTAGTCTGTGAATGTAGTTAAGTCTCGCCCCGCACATTGGGCAGACGTTAGACGTGTCCCTGGGATCCACGAATACCACCGGCACATTGTACTCAACGGCCTTGGCTATGACTGCATGTTGAAGTCTCCTATAGGCGAATAGCGTTAGCTTCCACCTAACGCCACCATCTTTCTTATTAATCGAATCCCTCAAAGCTCTAAATCCTCCAGGACAATCGCATGCCTAAGCCTCAGCGCCTTTAGGACTATTTCCTTCGCCACCTTCCAGCAGAAGTCATTAATGATGTTCCTAGCACTCCCATGCAGTGCCCTAACCCTATTCAGAATCCTCCTATTGAATTTCCACCTCCTTGGGTACTTCCTCTGAAGCTCCTCAGCCCTAGCCCTCTTACTCAAAGCCTCGATGAACCTAGTCCCGAACCTCCTAACCTCAGAGCCATTGAATGTTGTAATGTTCCTAAGGTTTACATCTATGGCTACGAATCCTTTAGGTGTATATGGCTGATACCTTAATTCAAACACTACGCTAACGTAGAGCTTCCTATTCTCGTACTTTACGTGAACCTCCTTCCACCTCAATCCCTTAAACTTTCCAATATATTCTCTTCCGTGTTTGAGCTTCAGCACATACCATTTATCTCTCAGAATTATCTTTACGGTTCCTTTATCCATCTCCGCCCTGGCATCCTGATAGTCGAACCTAGCTGATAGCCTTCTAACCCTTGGCTTACCACCACCATTGCTTCTGGCTGATTTAACCAGAGCCAGTGCGTATTGGTAGATGTTCCTAGTGACATGAGCCCTAAAGCCGTACTTCCTCAGCATTAGGTAAAACATTTGATGGAGTTGGCTCCTCCTTGGTAGTTCATCCAAGTCCCACAGGGCGTCAATCACCTTTTGTAGTGCATGCCTATGAATGGCTAAATCCCACAGCAAGTCATTAATACTTCCTTCGGCAACTTCAACCTCAGCCCTCAACGCCTTGTAGTACCTCCCCTCGGGCATCCGCCACGCGCGGCGGATAAACACCCCCATCGGGCTCACTAAGTTAAATTAACGAGTACAGATTTATAAGTATTTGTACTCTATTACTGTGGGTAGAGTATCTTGGTCGCAATATACGTATTCGAGGGTAAGGTAGTCAGGACAGCGGGCAAATACCTAATATATCCACCCAAGGAATACCAAGAAAAACTATCAAAACTCCACGGAAGAAAAGTCAAGGTAATAGTAATAGAAGAAAGCGACTAAAAATAATCAAAACCCACAAAAAGCATTATAACACTATACGGCTTCGATTAATGTCTGCGGTATGCTCATTATTATTAATCATTAATTCCGCGGATTTATTAAGTCTTGTGTGGTTAAGTTGGGTAGGTGAAATCACTGCTCCGGGTTTATGCCGTAGGTCCTCATTAGGTCGACGAGCCTAACTGCTTCATGCCTCATCTGCCTTATCCAGGCCGTCACTTCACCATTCCACTCCTCAGTGGTGTATATGAAGAATTCAATCCTGGGCTCAATGAATTCCTTAAGCAACAACCTCCTCTCCAACTGATTCATACCCCTCACGTCATCACTAATAATCACTAGGTCAATGTCGCTCATGTCCGTGTAATCACCCCTAGCCCTGGAACCAACTACGTAAACCTCGGAAATACTAATCCTAGACCTCGCCCTCCTCACGAATTCCCAAGCCCTCCTAAGCAGGACGACTTGACTCCCTACTGCAGATTTTGCCTTACCCATTCAACCACCTCCCTAGCCATCTCAAGGGCATTCCTAGCCTTACCCTCAGTATATACTTCGTATGGTAGCCCATTAGCCGCATCAGTGTACCTGGAGACCGTGTAATGCATAGTCAACTCCCTAAGGTAATCCATTATTCGTGATACATCGATACGAAGCTCATCCCTAATTATGTAGCCGAGCTCCACCAAATCATGGCCCTTGACCACCTTACCCCTCGAAATAAGCAAAGCCTTTAGTGCCTTTTCAACGGCCTGTTGCGCCCAAAATGCGCAGGCATAATAATCGCCAGAATTAAGGGAATTCTCCGCCGTGCGCAGGTCCCTAAGTGCCTGGGCAAGCCATTTTTGGTACTCCATTACTCATTAACTAATTAATACCAGGGCTTAAAATATCATTCCGTGATAATATCTATAGTGTCTCATGAACATGTCATACCATGTTAATAGATAACGGCAAGGATAGGCCCGGACTACACCTTAGGCATGTTCCTATATATTACCTTACTCCATACGTACCCCGCCTCGAATAGTGCTATGAACATTATGAACCATAGTAGTGTGCTCACCAGTGTTGGGTCTGGGTTTATTATGGATATGGCTACGAGGACCCCGAAGTAAATGTAGGGCCTATTCCTTGAGAGTGCATCGGGTGTTATAAAGCCCACCCGGGTGAGTAGGGCCATTGCCACGGGTGTTTCAAAGAGGAAGCCCGCGAAGAATAGTGTCGCTATTAAGGTGTCCAGAAAACCACTTGTTGTGAGTAGGTGCACAAAACCGAACAGGCAGCTCCAGAATAGGCTTATCCTTAGGAAGGCTGGGAATACGAAGTAATAACCAATGAACGCGCCTAAGTAGAATAATACCATGGCTATCCAGACATAAGTCCTAACAGCCCTTAACTCATGGGGGTAAAGGGCTGGTTTAACATATTGGTAGACTTCATAGACTAGTACGGGTATTGTCACGAGGAGTGCTATGACCATACTGAGCTCGACGCTGAAGACGAAGGGGCCGAGCACCGTGGTCGATATTATGCCTATGGGTTGTGTGGAATTACCAACAATGTAATTGCTGGAGCAGGTTATGGATTTAGCTGAGGAGATGACTTGGTTGAACACGTAATGCCTGAACACAAAGGCTATTATTGGGTTATACTCCATGGTGAAGAAGCCAATGGCCACCTGGGCAATGTTGTGACCATGAACACTAGGCATGGGTAGCCAAAGGGCCACAAAGACTATTGCGAAGACCAACAAAGCCCTCCTAAGCCTAACCCCAAGCTCACGAACATGCTCCCAAAAAGGCAACTCCCTATCAAATGGCGGCCTATCCTCACCTTCACTCATTATTACCTATGAAGCTAAATACTGGGTAAAAATTCCTTTTTCACATAAATGATAAGTAAATAGATATAGCGATTATTTTAGGGACATTGCTTATTTCAAAAAGGATAAAGTTCTGTATTTATTTTACCCATGATTGACATGAGCGTGAGTGTTAGGTTTAGGGTTTGGGTTGAGGTTGGTGGTAGGCATGTTATTGGTCCTGGTGGTTATGAGATTCTTAAGGCTATTGATGAGGTTGGTTCCATAAGTGGTGCCGCCCGTAAATTGGGCATGTCTTACCGCTTCATCTGGAATTACATTGATAGGATGGAGAAGATGCTTGGCGTTAAGTTGGTTGATGCATGGAAGGGAGGTAGGGGAAGGGGTGGAGCAAAACTAACACCAGAAGGACAAGCCCTACTACAATACTACGAAGAAATACTCAAGGAAATGAACGAAATAGCGAACAAATGGGCACAACAACTAATGGAAAGGCTAAAGAACATGAGTGAGGAAGATCAATAATTCTTTTATTTATCATTACTTGATAGCTTCTTCATTATTTCATCTATTACCTCCTGCCTAGACCTTCCCTGGGTATTTATATTAAGGGCCTTGGCTATCCTGAGTAGGTCTGGGTCTATTGCCTCGTTTATTGTCTTTTTTATATCCAAGGTGGCATTGTTTATTGATACCTTTGTCTCATTAATAGGCTCATTAACTTCTCTCATGAAGTCCTCCATGGACCTCCTGGCCCAGTTATACCACCTACCCAACTCCCTGGCAATCCTTGGTAGTGCCTCTGGTTTCCAGGCGATTAGGATTAGTAGGAATAGGAAGATCAATAGGCCTGTTTGACCGTCGAGGATTAGGTAGACATGCATTTTTGAGTCCCTTGTTGAATTTCACTTATTACTCATCCTCCAATTAATCTCCTTAATCAAATCCTCCTCAGACTTACCCCTGGTATCAATACCCAGTTTTTCAGCGATCTCAAGAACCTTGGGATCAACACTGGCCTTTGTGGTTGCAGGCCCATTCCTCTGCTGACCAAGGGCCTTATTAATCTCCGCAAGCAACTCATCCCTACTCTTCCCACTTGGGTCAATACCAAGCTTCTTGGCAACCTCAATGAGCTCAGGCTCCGGCTCATTCTCAGCGGCACCACGCCTAAACTCCCTAATGGACTGACCAAGGCTCCTGGCCAACTGGGGAATCTTACTCGGCCCCCAAATAACGAGGACAATAAAAGCTATGATGATTAAAATCAAGGTCTGAGTATCAATGAATAGTAGTACGCCCATCAATATGAGTATCATGGATTAACTTAAAAACTTTGCTAACAATTATATGAAAATTCTTTCCTGAATTAATAAATGGAATTGAATGCGAGAGTAAAGGCATTAAGTCTTTATTAAAAGTGGAGCTGAAATTAACAATCATAACCATCATAAACTCTTAACCAAGTTCTTATGAATAAACACCAATAAGACTAAGGTTATTAACGTTAGGAGCGGTATCACTATTAATGAATAGTGAATTAATTCAAGAGCATTAATGTCAAGTATGCTCATAATAACCATCGCCATTGGCGAAATACTGAAGGCAGGTGCCGTACAAACTCCCAATCCACAGGCCGAACTAATAAATGCTGCTGTGCCCGTAGATGCCACAATACCCACAGTACTACCAATAGCACTACCTAACCTACTGATTATGTGCTTGGTTGCAATCCTCAACTGCAGATAAGAAATACTAACTATTAACCACGTACTCAATACCAGGTTAATAATGCCTATTATCATGAACGTTAAATTAACCGGGTTAATTAATAGAAAATTATTGGAGATTCTGTAATTATAATTTATTAGTCTCAGAACGCCTGAACTAATTAGGTAAGTGATCACCGCTGGTATAAGCAATAATAAGTATACTTGTATTAATTTTTTATTAATGAAAATGTCGAAAATACCGTGAGAATTGTAAATCCTGATTATATCACGCATGAGGGCTCTCACCAATGATGAACTATACCAATAAATTAAAAAAGCACCTAATGCTAAAAGTAGCGTCATACCGATCATTACCTCGAGGTACTTACCAGCGAAGACCCTAACATTAACGATATTAATATAACCCACCAAGAAGTCAACTGGAGTTAGCGCTAATGGTAAGATCACTGTAAATACTACAAAAATGTACATTATCAATAACGCAATACCCTCACTACTCATAATCCACCATCTTCAACATATCATAATTAAATTTAAAGTAATTTAATTCGCATATTTTAAATGATCCTTTAAATGCTCCCTACAAACCCGCCACCCGCACCTCATTGTATAAATACCAATATATCATTTAACTATTTGTCTAGTGAATTTAAAATAACGAAGAAACTTCATTTAAATATATGGCCATTTACTGACCCGTAGTATGCCAATAACAATCCCGTCAATAGGGGAAAAATTCCCTGAGCTAAACGTAATGACAACTCATGGACCAATGAAACTACCAGATGCCTTCAAGGGTAAGTGGTTTATACTCTTTAGCCATCCAGGCGACTTCACGCCGGTGTGTACCACGGAGTTCGTGAGCTTCGCTAAGCACTATGACGACTTCAAGAAGCTAAATACAGAGTTAATAGGCTTAAGCGTTGATACTGATATCAGCCACATTGAGTGGGTACAGTGGATTGAGAAGACACTCGGCGTTAAGATACCATTCCCAATAATTGCTGATCCGCTGGGTAACGTCTCAAGGGCTCTCGGCATGTTACATGCAGAGTCTAGCACAAATACTGTTAGGACTGTCTTTATAGTTGATGATAAGGCGACGATAAGGACAATACTATACTACCCACTGGAGCTTGGTAGGAATATACCAGAGATACTCAGGGTAATTAGGTCGTTACAACTCATTGATAAGTATGGCGTTGTTATGCCAGCGAACTGGCCGTACAATGAGGTAATCGGCGAAAATGTGCTGAATCCACCACCGCATAATGTCGAGGAGGCTCCAAAGAGGCTCCAGCAGTACAAGGGCTTCGCTTGGTGGTTGACTTACAGGGAGTTGCCTAAGGAGGAGGTTGAGGAGACCAAGAGGGTTATTAAGATTAGGATTGAGTAATTGAATGTAGATATTAAACACAGTCATAAAAATTAATAAGCATGTTTCTTTCCTTTCCCGATTGCTAATGAAGTTTAAGGGAGAGACCTTATTCGGTAGTGGGACTATTGATGGTGAATTAATTACCTACAAGGAGCCTCTTTCGTTCCTCGGTGATGTTGATGGAAAAAGCGGCATCATAAAAACTATAAACGTCAACATAGCAGGTAAGGTACTGGCGATACCTAGTTCGAGAGGCTCAACGGTTGGCCCCTACGTAATGTACCAACTAAGCAAGTACGGCAAGGCGCCACTGGTAATACTAAGTGTTAAGGCAGATACCATGCTGATAATTGGCGCCGTCATGGCGCAGATACCAATAATGACTAACCTGCCCAAGGAAATCCTAAACATAAGGAGTGGAGTCGCGGTACATGTTGATTTGGATAGGGGTGAGGTTTATGTCAATGAGCCCTGAGGCAAGGTTAGCATTACTACTACTTGAGGAACTTGAGCTTAGGGGAGGCAAGGTGAGACTTAAGTACCTTAAGGTCTATAGGTTGATCAACTATTGGCTTGGTCATGATTACGCAAGGAAAATAATCGATAGACTGGTCTTAACAGGATACATAGCAATTAAGAATGACCGTATCGAGCTACTGCGCAGGTTTAAAACAAGTAAGAGTCAGGGTCAAGTTTATAGGGAGGCAAGGGAAATCGCCACCAATACCTACCTATTAATGCACCGGCCGCCCAATAAGTAAAGCAACTCATTGACTCTCTTATCACGGATGCCAAGCCCACTTAACCCATTAATTGCCTTGTTCATTTCGAATGAGGAATTTATTAACAAGCCCCCAAGCACCCAAATCACTGAGTCTAGGTTAAGGGGTGGTATGCCACTGAGTCTACCTACCTCATTCCATACATCCTGTATCTCTTGCCTGCGCCTAACCATAATCTCCCCAGCCAGTTGTCGCGCATTAAGTGAATTACTTGCGATGGGTATTAATCCACTGCATATTGTTATTACGGTAACCCTATAATCAACGGGTATTGGGATATCCATGGGCACATTAACATCAAGGCCGCAAGCCCTATCCACGTAGTAGGCTATCTTCACGGCGAAGACCACAGTCTTCTCATTACCATGAGCATTAACAACGCTTGAAAGGAATCTCCATAGTGACGTCAAGTCATGCAGGTATTTACCTGCATCTAGATTGGTTAATCGAGGACAAGCATTCCTAATCCTCCTAATTCTTGAACTCCTATATCTAGCCAGGTACTTACTATTCATTACATAGCCGATAAAGTCATTGCATAGATCACTTGGTCTATTTCTAATGAAGTAATTGGCGAAGTAATCCCAGTGATCCTCACCCTTACCAGTCAATTGATAACTAATTAGTGCATTGAGAACCGTAAGCCTTAGGGTGACGCCAATGTCATTATTTAACCCATTGCAGAGTCTCGATATCGATAGAAACTGAGGATCCCTTTCCTCAAACCTCCTAACCCATTCAATACCAAGCTCACGCAGTATTAATGCAATTCTCTCCTTGACATTCTCCTTAGCAATACCCATCCTTAACCCCGTACTAACCTACGTATTGTATAGACCCTCCAGATAGTTATTATGGCAATTACCTGACCCCAGTCGAGGTAAAGTAGTGGTTTCCCTACGGTAACCATGGAGTAAACAAATGGATAAATAATAATGGGTGCGCCTATTGTGAATAGATAAATGTAGTGTGTAATTACGTAGGAAATGCCGTAAATGATGCCGGAGGAATCAAGGACCATTGATGGTTTGATTATGTAAGCAATATACGTAATAATCCAGGCAAGGAATAGTAATGATGAAACCCTCCACATGTATAGGTAAAGCGGTAAGTAATGGAAACCAATACTGATAACATCCCCAGCTCTATAGATCACATAACCATATACTCTGAGTTCCAGGGCAAACGCCTCACCGAAATTAGTAAGACCCATTGGGAAAAACAGGACGGTAATTACAATGCCCAGTATTGTACCCCTCCTTATCTTGGTGCTTGTATCACCATGCTTACCAACGGCGGTGCTACCGCTCATTATCAAAGCCCGGGCTAGGTATATTTAAAAGGATTCGCACTTTAAATTAACCTGTATAGCCCAGTTATTAGTGTGTAGTAAAGTGTCAATCCTATTAATGACCACAGGACCACCGACAATCCAATCATTACCTTGCTCCTTAATGCCTGGTCTTTTATTACGCTGGCTAATATTGCATCTAGAAACTGCCCGCCATCGAGTGGATATGCTGGGAAGGCATTAAGTAAAGCCAGCGTCAGATTCAGCGTGTATATCCAAAACATTAGGTTATAGAAGGACCTGCTCTCGACAACTACACCCCACGGACTCACATATAGGGCTGAATAACCCAGTAGCTCCATTGTGAGGTTTTTAGTACTTAGAACTTCACTAACTATGGCTCCGTTTATTGGATTCAGCGCAGTCACAGTCACGTTACTTGCGTTTACTGAACTTAATATAGAGATTAAGGTATATACGCTGGCTATGGGGTGTCCATTTACCGCGGTTATTATGTAACCGCTCTTAAGAGCTATATCTGTGGAATTAACCGTGTAAACAATGGTGGTCCCCAAAAGGCCCTGGGTCAGTTGTGGACTAAGTAATGCAAGCCCCACAAGGGCAGCTGCGATGTATGCGAGGATTATGTTCATGAAAACTCCGCTAGAGTATACCGTAAGTCTAATGGGCAAGCTCATCTTCCTCAACTCCTCTTCATCAATCTCAACAAAGCCGCCAAAGGCTAGGAATAGTAGTGCAAAGGCGCCTCCTGACTTTATTCTTATTCCGTACCGTGATGATACGGCGCCATGGGCAAGCTCATGGAGAAGGATACCAATTCCTATGGCCACTATTATGTAGATGAATGTATAAAGCGACACTGTAACGCCAGGTATCAATGGTGCCAGTGGTGTGAATCCCTTTTCCACGGCCTCAATTGGGCTTAATCTATGTACAACAGCCACAGCCATTAGTACCAAGTTCCTAACCATTAGGTAGAGCATTGATGGTAATCCCCACGCATTAACACTCATTATTGTTAATGGTATAGGGACAATTACAAACATGGAAATCAGGAAAAGCCCAACTGTTAGCGTGATCACTAACCAACTCGGTACCCTACGTAGTAAGTTACCGAGAGGTGCTATGATATCCTTTACCAACTCCTCATCTCTAAGCATTATGAATACTCCATAGTATATCTTGATGGGCACCTTAACACCAAGGAATCTCAGGAGGTATACTACACCAACGATTATGAACCAAGCCGCAATCACTGCTATTAAACCAAGGTACTGCACTGTAATCACCTAAACCTTAATATGGATCCTGCACCAGCATCATGAATATTCCTATGAGTAATCACTAATTCCTTCCTTAGTCTAGGTCCGGTGCCATGTAACGGATAAACCCCATTCAACCACCTAATTACATCCATCAATAAAGCACCTTGGTACTCACTTATTGATGTAGCTCCTAATCCACCAATGAAGTACTTAATACCTAATTCCCTGAAGAATTTCACAATATCACTGTCATTAATAAGCCATAGATTCAAACCACAGCCACTGATTAGCAGACCATAATTTGGTAAATAAATAAGTAACTCACCAACCCTCCTATTACCAACCCTAATAAACTCAACAGTACCAAAACTAAGCTTAACCTTCTCCCTGCCACCAACCTCAATGACATCAAGACCAAGTTCATCCAACTTGCTCCTAAGTTCAAACCCATGTATCGTATTATCAACAGGCATTATAACCGTGGATACACCCGTCAATGCGTCAATACCACCCCAGTGATGATTAACTGGCGTTGTTACAATAAGTAGTCTAGGTTTAATGTTGATACCCAATACCTTGCTATTACCAACTAGCTTATTAGCGCTTGAGCAAGCATCAATTAATAACTCATTGTTAACAAGTAACGATATAGAGTTATCCCTCTCTACGTTTGGTGCCTTTACTTCGTTATCGCATATTACATTAATTACTAATTCATCACTAGCATTCATTTCCACTACACGGTGATTATAAGGAAAATAAACCTTTTCTCACTTCCCTGCCTATGCCCTGTCCTGTATTTGGTAAGGTTTTAAATGGGTATTAAAGTAGACTTCCGAGATGTTCACTCAACAAAATAGTACACGGGGTAAGGTACTTAGGTACCTATGGCCGATAATATTCACAATAGTATTTGCAGTGGTGGGTGCCTGGGGTAACATAGCCCATGAAACATCGATAACATACGTAATAGTGATCGCCTACCTAGCAATATTCTTCGGGATAGTCATAGTAATGGGTATTAGGAGCACCAGGACCAGGTTTAGGGAGATCGAGGAATACATGAAGGTTAGCAAGACGGGTGCCGTAGAGAAATTAACACGTGATGATTTCATGAAGGCCATGGAGAAGGATCCTGAGTACATGCAGGAAACAAACAAGTTTGTTAAGTCACAGATGAAGAACATGGTGGTACTTATGGTGGTTCTAATAGGACTATTGATGCTCTATACGTATGTGCTTTCGGGGCCATTCATATCACTGGCTAAGTACATCTCGAATACGGTAAACATTGGTTATTACCTAAAGCCTTGGTTTACACAAACCATTGAGGAAGCCAACCTTTTCTATGCATACTTCATTGACTACCTAATATACTTCGGTGTATTCTTTGTACTTATGTACGTTATATTCAGGGTCATGAGGATGCCCTTCATGACAACCAGCGTACAGATATCTAACTTCCCATACACAATAAATAAGGAATTAATAATCTTCAAGGATGCAATGCTTATAGACGGCATGTACCTGCTCAAATCACCAATACCTGTCAAGCAGGTAATAATTAATGAGAAGAGGAGATTCGTGGAATTTGAGCTCGTAAAACCACTGCCTGGTTTTCCATATAGCAAGATAAGGATTTATCACAAGTCGCCCAGGGAATTATGGGACAAAGCCATGAAGAATTTATTCAGAGTTGAAAGCGAGAATAAATAATTTTTACACTTGTACTAGATAAAATATTTTAATCAACCAAACAGACTTGATAAACCAGCAGCAATCTCCTCTTCACTGGGGCCCTCCTTCTTTTCCTCAGCTTTCTTCTCCTCCGCCTTAGTCTCAGCCTTCTGCTCACCACCAGCTGCGGCACTACCTGATGTTGCCGCTGAGGCGGCCGCTACGGGCATCGCCACTGCAGCCTTTATAGCCTCATCAATATTAACCTCCTTCAACGCAGCCACAAGCGCCTTAACCCTAACCTCATCAACCTGTATCCCAGCTGCCTGTAGAACCTTAACCACATTCTCCTCGCTAATGGGTTGTTTACCGTAGTGCAATAGTAATGCCGCATATACGTATTCCATACTTCCTCGACATGACACTTGAGAGCCACTTTAAAAACATTACTTAATACAATAAATCCAAGGAGGTATGGCCAAGATAATGATTATAATAACGAGCAAGTGGGACTACCTCAAGGACCAACTAGACGCATTGTGCACACAGGTGCTTAAGGCAGGAATTAATTGCGAAATCAAGAGTTATGATGAGCCGGAGGCCATGAAATTCATAATCAGGTATGGGATTAATAACGGCATGGTGAGAATACCACAAATCTACATCATAGATAATGACAAGGTAAGGCAGGTTAAATACAGAGTTACGAACGACCTCAAGCTAGTAATTGATGATTTCAATAACCCTAATCAATGAGCATAAAATATGGCCGGGGTAACCCACGACCTTCATCGGCCCGATCCTTCGGGGCTCTGTGTGGCTAATCAAGAAATAACACCTTAAGTTTAATAATATTTCGCTGTCATAATCCCTAGAACTTGGGTTGCCTCTTCTCCTTAAACGCCTTAATGCCCTCCTGGAAATCCTGGCTATATCGCAGCAGCGCAAAGGTTTTTCTCTCGATGTCAAAACCCACCTCCATTGGTGAGTCCTGAATAAGCCTAATAGCCCCCTTCAACGCCTTAACTGCCAGTGGCGATAATGACATTAAGTCCCTGGCTATCTCCCTGACTCTCTCGTGAATTTTAGGCAGCTCGACAACCTCATGCAACAAGCCATACTGTAACGCCTCATTCGCTTTAATCCTCGTACCAAGGAGTAAGTGGTATTTTGTGCGGAGTGGACCGAGTGCCTTAACAATCCTTGTTAAACCGCCGCTTGCTGGTACCATGCCAAGCCTGATCTCGGGAAGCCCTATCTCCACGTCTGGTGTGCCGACCCTAATGTCGCAGGCGAGGGCTAATTCAGTGCCTGCGCCAAGTACGTAACCCCTGAGGAGGGCTATCGTTGGTTTGCTGAGGTTCTCTACAGCCTCTATTGTCCTACCCCAGTCAATTAATTCGTTGGGTGTGGTGTTTAGGAATTCCGTAACATCACCACCGGCACTAAATGCCTTATCACCACTGCCCTCGAAAATCACGACCCTCACGTTACTGTCCTGCTCCAACTCATTGATTATCCTACCCAGGTCCCTCCTCATCTCAAGCGTTATCAAGTTCAATGGCGGCCTATTTATTATGACCTCAGCAATACCATTGTTGACCCTTACCAACCAACCACTGCCTGAGTACATATTCTCCACAGTTTTCAAAAATATGACCTAGTTTTAAATAAATCCTAGAATTAACATGATTAAGTAAAACCTTATTAGTCAGCTACTTAGGTGGTGATGTCAATATGCATGGTTATGCAGGTAAGGTACTATGGATTAATTTAAGCCGTAATGAAGTAAGGACTGAGAGTATTAATGAGAATGTGGCTAGGCTATTCATAGGAGGTAGAGGATTGGGGTTAAAGATAATCTTTGATTTGAACCTAAGCCTTAGTAGTGTTGATCCATACGGCGCCGAGAACCCATTGATAATAGCCACGGGGCCTCTGGGTGGGACAAGGATACCGCTGGCAACTAGGGCGGCGGCAATCTTCAAGTCACCGCTCACGAATAGGTGGAGTTACTCAACCGTTGGCGGGACCCTGGGCGCATACATGAAGTATGCGGGTGTTGATGCCGTGGTGATTACTGGAATAAGCCCGAGACCTGCTCACCTGGTTATTAGTGATGGTAAGGTTGAGTTTAGGGATGCCAGGGAGTTATGGGGTTTAGACACCGTGGAGACCGAGCACGCCATAAAGAGGGAGTTTAAGGACTCCGCGGTACTGACGATAGGGCCCGCTGGTGAGAATAAGGTACCGTATGCGTGCATTGGCCATGAGGAGTGGAGACAGTTTGGACGCACTGGAGCCGGGGCTGTGATGGGTAGTAAGAATGTGAAGGCCATAACCTTCATACCCGTCAGTAAGGCTGTGGATGTGGCTGATGATAAGGCATATCAAGACCTAGCTAGGAACCTTGGTAGGCAAGCCGTTACTAGCCCTGGCATGATACCCATTAGGCAAGGCGGTACTGTGAGACTAATAGATGCTGGCAATGGGATGGGCTTCTTTCCATCAATTTACTGGACCAAGGTCGTTATGCCTAATTGGGAGGACATATCGTGGGAAAAGACGCTAAAGCCTAAGTACTTCATTAAGCACGGCGCTTGCCTCTACTGTCCAGTGGCGTGCCATAAGGTTGTTAGGTCAAGTAATGGTGAGTATGATCTTGAGTACGAGACCACGATGGCCCTTGGAGGCCTAACTGGTATTCATGACCCACAGAGGCTCATTGACCTTGCAGAACTAGCTGATAGGCTTGGCTTCGATACGATAAGCCTCGGAAACACAATAGCCTTCCTGATATACCTTGGCAATAAAGGTATCATTAAGGGCGCGCCAAGGTGGGGTGATTATGATGGTGTTAGGCAGTTAATAATCAACATAGCCTATAGGCATGGACTCGGTGAGTTGGCCGCACTGGGTACAAAGGCCATTGCTGAGAAACTGGGTGTCCAGGATCTCGCGATACATGATAAGGGCCTTGAACCCGCTGGTTATGATCCTAGGACCCTTAAGGGCATGATACTCAATAACGCGATCTCAGAGAGGGGTGCCGATCACCTGTGGTCAAGTGCCTATGCCATTGATACGGCTGGTCAAGCGGGTGGTAGATTCGCCACAGGTGAGGAGAAGGTCAAGGCCGTCATGGAACTCGAGGAAAGAAACGCCCTATATGACTCAATGTTGCTGTGTAAGTTTGGTAGGGCGATATATATGTGGGACGTGATTAGGGATGTTATGAATGCCGTGACGGGTCTTAACTATACCATTGATGAATTAAGGGAGGTAGCGCAAAGGGTCATTGTGCTTCATAGGTACATGAATGGAACTACCATTGAACAAGATAGGCTACCGCCAAGGTGGTTAAGGGAACCGGTAGAATATGATGGTAAGCAGTACGTGGTTGCTGAGGAGGAGTGGTCATTCATGGTTAGGAAGTACTATGAATTCCGTGGCTATGATGAATCAGGAAGACCTAAGCGGGAAACACTTACCAGGCTTAAGGTTTTGTCCTGAGGAATTACGACCTAACAGCCCTTATTAAAAGGAAGATCCTAAGGTATGCGCGGTAAGTCACAATCTCACCCACGGTATGATTAACCAAGCTTCTTAACCATGAATGACCACCGATATTCCTGACCGTGATCCTCATGGCCATGTAGTCCCTGACCTCCCTAGGTGCAACTATGGAGACCAATAACGGTAGCGCAAAGATTAGATAAAATAAAAGGACTGCGTAGGCCAATGGGCTATCTGGTCTCCAGAACTCAAGGATAATTAACGATCCACCTCTCCTCAGCACCCTACGCGCCTCAAGAAGGGCAAGAACCTTATTATTGAATTGTCTCAGTGCAAACGAAGTATAGACTACGCACATGGTTCCCTGCTTAAACGGCAAGTATTCGCCAACGCCAACCACCCTATCAACAACCACAGAATGCAGATCACCCCTTAATCTAAGTCCATTAACTGCTGGATCAAGCATTATCACGGGTCTATGCCTAAGGCCGTTATTAAGAATGAACCTAGTCATGGATCCATCACCAGCCCCAAGATCCAGCAAGTAACCCTCGCATTTATTCATTGACTTGAGGACTTCCTCAAATGCCCAATACCTGAGTCTCCTTAATTGAAAAAGGGTGATCACCGTATTAACCAACTCATAATTCGAGTAAGCAAAGACCTTATTCATCACATCCCTAAAGAACCGGGATAAGCTCACACAATCACCTTAGCAACTTTAACGAACCAGTGACCTTATTAATTAAATCCTCAGGCCCAGGCCCAATGGCCAACACGGTAATCGTGCCCGGAGGCAGTTCCGTGAGTCCAGCGTCCTCAACGAGAAATGTCGGTAAGCCTAACTTCTCAGCCTTCTCCCTAAGCCTAAGCAGTTCCTCCATTGAATTAACCACTAGAACAACCTTCTTCTGCCCAGAGGATTCCCAGGCCCTAAACCACTCAAGCCAGTTCCTCCTGCCATCCTCAATGATCCTGAGCACGGCCCCAACGGCCCCATGAGCCGCCTGAGCCGCAGTCTTACCGCAGGACATCCCAAGGTCAGTTCTAACCACAATAACCTGCTTATACATGAGTAATCACCTCAATGGGTTCCATTCATTGAGTATCCTCATGGCTGCGTTATAACCAGGCGCACCAGCTACCTGCCCACCAAGCCACGTTGCATGATCAAGGACTAAAACATTTAGTCCAGCTTTGGTTAGGACTATGCCTGTGACTAAACCATTATATCCTGCATCAATTATTACGGTATCAACCATGTACATTGAATAATTAGTATATTGTTTTAATAACCTTAACTAAGGAATCGTTTATAACGTTCCACGTACTTGCTCAGCGTATCAGGGGTTCTTATGGCCAGGGCGGCCGCGCCTATTATACCCACGTCATCGCCAAATTCCGTAAACTCTATACGCGCTGGTTTAATAGGTATGGCTAGGTAGTGCCTTAGGTATCTCTCGATAAAGCCTTTAAACAAATCCTTATTATTAAGCGCCATTGAGCCACCCAGTACTATTATTTCTGGGTCGTAGGCGCTTATTACGTTCACTAACCCAGCAACATACACCCTAGCCAGGTAGTTATCAATAAAGTCCCTCGCAAGTTCATCCCCCTCGTAATAGGCTTGAAAAACCTCCTCTGTACTCACGTTACCATTTTTAGTGAGTTTATCGTATAGCCTTGACTTATAGGATTTTCCTTTAATGAATTCCTTAATGACCCTAGGTATGTTGGCGCCCGAGCCAAGGGCCTCCCAATGGCCGTAACCACCACAGCCGCATTGTATTCCCGAGTTTATGTCAATTACCAAGTGCCCAATTTCGTGGGCATTGCCGTCCTTACCAACGAGCAAGTGCCCATCAACTATGATCCCTGCGCCAATTCCGGTGCTAAAGGTCATGTAGATCAGGTTATCAGCACCCTTACCGATGCCGAATAGGTACTCGCCCCACACGGCTGCCATGGCATCATTGCCCAAAACCACCGGCATCCTGAATGCCTTTATTATTGGCTCCGCAACCTTAAACCTCCTGATGGGTGCATTTGGTGCCCAGGGGACGATGCCCTCCTTTAGGTCCAAGGGTCCTATGGAGCCTATGCCTATACCCTCAATACTGCTGTCCATGGCCAAGTCCCTTATTAGCCTTATAATCATGTTTGCTACGACATTCTCATCGCCGGTACTCGGTTGCTTAGTCTTCACTTTGTTAATAACATTACCATTCTTATCTATGAGGCCAACCCTTATGTACGTAGCGCCAATGTCTACTCCAACATATACCATACAAACCACCTGCTTTTTCATCCGTTTTTAAGTTATTAGTCGTGATTGTTGGGTTTATAAACGGGTAAGCGATGGGATTTTACTGTGATTTATGGCTAAGTTGGTTATAAAGCCCATAGCAGATGTGGTTAGTGAGGATGAGATTAGGAGAAAAACCGAGGAGTACCTAGATGAGATGCTTAGGGTGTCCAAGATTATTGGTGATGACCTATACCTCATAGATAAACCTACCGGCAAAGCCACGCCGTCATACTTCAGCAACGATTGCTTTGTTAAGTCATTGATTAAGTTAAGGTTTGGTACCATAACCAATATGGATGGAATAAGGAACTTAGCAAGGGGTAGGGCAGTCCATGATCTTTACCAGGAATGGTTTAGGATCGTTAACCCAAGGGTTCACGTGGAGGTCGAGAGCGGGATAGAGACAGCGGATACCTCGGGCAGGGCCGACATTATTTACATGCGTGAGTTCGATGGCGAGGAGATCTGGGGATTAATAGAGTTGAAAAGCTCGTGGAACCTGAATGAGGATAGGGAAAGGAGATACCTCAAGCAAGTGGTCTCCTACATAGTTATGCTGGAGGAGACTGGAGTGGCAATTAGGGAGGCGTACCTAGTTACAATGAGGGATGTTAAATCACTACCCATAAACAAACTAAGAAGGGAGAATCAAAGCGTACTAGCCGAGCTTAAACTCCTTGAGTCATACCAGGGATGGCCAATAGAGCCTCCGGACCCATTGCTATGCATGAAATGCGAGTTGAGGCCTATTTGCACGACATACGCGATTTATAGGAGTAGCAAGTCCATTGCAGATACGGAGAATGTGCACAACACCGAATAATACTTATTAACAGCAGTTTAACCCTTGGATCTGTGTCTTCAATATCAAAGATACTGGTGGGTTTTGACGGTTCAAAGGCTGGAGAGAAGGCCCTTGACTATGCAATAGGCATCGCCAAGAGATTCGGCGCTAAACTCTATGTGCTTCACGTAATTGAGGAAGGTAAGATAGCAATAGCGCCGGATTCCTCAATGTATCCCGCATTAATAGACACCATGGAGAGACAGGGTAGGGATCTTCTAAGTAAGGCCGTTGAGCGTGCTAAGAGCCTTAGTGTCGAGGCAGAGGGCTTACTTGAAATAGGCACTGACGCGGCTGACACGATCATAAATGTTGCGAATAACCTTAATGTCGACTTAATTATAGTTGGTTCGAGGGGATTAAAGGGATTAACGAGGTTCCTCCTGGGCTCCGTGAGTGAGAAGGTCGTTAGGTACGCAAATAGGCCTGTGCTTGTCGTGCATTAATGCCGTTAGGTTTAAAATACGTGATCAAGGAGGTTGTTTCATAATGGTGGAAGTCAATGTTAGTAACGCAGGCGGTGGAGTAATTAACTTAGTCCCGGGTTGGGTTTGGTACGCGGTAATAGTTGTTGTTATATCCGTGGTCATGTATTTCGTACTTGACTACATATTTGATAAGTTAGTTAGGGCCGTGGTAAAGCTCTCGAGGAAGGGTGATGTTGAGAATGCAAGGTTTATCTTCAGGATAATGCTAGTGGTGACCATATTATCGGCTATAGCCTATGCCTTTAGGCAGTACTTAATAGTGGGTTCTCTGCTCATTATCGTGGCGGTCATACTAATACTGGGCACAAGACCAATAATTGAGGAGTACCTCACAGGTAAGCTCAGTAGGCTCGTTAAGGATTATTCACTGGATGTTGGAGATCACGTGGAGGTCATGGGAATTAAGGGCTATGTGATCAAGCAAACATCGCTTGGGCTAATAATTAGGAGTTCACGTAATGAGTTAATTTATGTACCATATACGCTCATGCTAAAGAACGTAATTAGGAAGGTACCGCCTGCCGAGGGTATTGAGGTCAGGATACCGTTTAAGGTGCCCAAGGATGGTTTGCTTATTGATGACTTGCGTAAGGAATTGAATGACTATATGGAGGAACTAGGTATTGAGGATCCTCATGTGGATGTGGCTGCCATTGAGGATAAGTATGTGGAGTTGATTGCCAGAGGTACGTATAAGGACTTAAGGACCTTAGATGATGTTAAGTACTCAGTGCTTAACAGGGCCTTTGAATTATCAATGGAACTTGGCAAGAGATATAGTAGTGTGAGGAGTAATGAGTAACGCTATGGGATTATGCGCATCTACTCCGTAGATAATTCCTTTATGAGTTTGTTAATACTTGCCGAGGGGCCGACTATTACTAATTCGTCATTACCCTCGACAACATAATCACCACTTGGCTTAATGGTTCTGCCTGACGTGATTACGTATGGCACCGCTACTTCATAATTATCAACGATATAACTAATTTGTTTACCTATTATTTGCGATTTTTCATCAACTCGTATTATTACAAAGGAAAGGTTCGTTGATGGGTCCGTGAATATTGATTCAGCCACTCTCTTCGTTAATATGGCTTCTATGGCACTCGTTACTAGGTCTTCCACGTTTATCATGGATGTAATATTTAGTTCCCTGAATAAATCCTCATTACTCTTATTATTAACCCTCGCAATTATTATTGGCACGCCCTTTCCTACGGCAATACTACACGCTCTATGATTTAGTTCATCATCATCCGACAACGCCAAGAATAGTTCGGCCTTATCAATACCAACTTCGCTTAATACATCCTCACTGCCAGGATCACCCCTATACACCAGTGCCGATGACTTAAGCGCCTTGAATGCCCTTGAGCACGCCTCATCGTTTGAGTCGACAATGACTATTTCATACTTATCCATTAGTGTCTTGGCCACGTTAATGCTTATGTTATTTGCCCCAACTATTATGGCAATCCTCAATATAAATCACCAACTGCATGACATAGGTGGAAGCCATTTAAATTCATTATTACCTAGGCATTAAACTGTGAATGCGAAGGATTGGGTAGATCTCGTAATGGACGGATTAAAACTCTCATACGCGCCATACAGCGGGATTAAAGTAATCGCATTAGCCATAACGCCCGACGGTAGGTATATAGAGGGAATGTGGAGAATTCATCCCTAGGACTTACGGTATGCGCCGAGAGTGTTTCCATATTCAATGCCATATCAAATGGAGAAAGGAAGATAAAGACTATAGTACCAACATCAAACTTAGATAAACCGATACATCCCTGTGGAGCCTGTATAGTGGGTGTTTTCTATGATCTAACCCGTAATAATGATTAACACGTAGTAATTAAGCCCCTTAAGTTAATTATTACATTTTAATTTCGTAAGTATGACGCTAATTATAATAATGAGTATCTCTACCTTCAATTGAAGCGTAGAGGATTTAATGATGCGAAGGCTATTGCGGACGAGCTCCACGGCGCTGGTTTTAATGCATTGATTGGCAGGTACGGTAGTTACTCAAGAGCTTATTTGAATGAAGATGAAATTGCGAAAGACCTGTAACTCCTTTTGAGAGTTCTTGAGAGGATGCCTAAGGATTCTCTTGAGAGTGATAATAAGGAGAGGGTTCAGATTATAGCAAGGGTAATTACGAAATTGAAGTATGGCGGTAATGGGTTTTCAATATTTGTTTAACGCCAGGACTTATGGGCGTTGTGGCTCCTCATTCCTTATGTTTTGTCTTCAAGCAATGAGCGAGTTTGGTGTTGAGAAGGTGATCATCGTTCATGGCAGTAAGACAATAAGTCATAGCCTCACGGAGTTGTTCCCAAAGCCATTCAGTGACTGGAGGAAAGATTAATTTAAGGTTTCAAGGCCTGTTCGATTCAATAAAATTATTATCTTCACCACTTAGCTTAAGCGATTGGGGTTTCTCTCAGTACATATTGAAGCTTGATGGAGTTGGGAATAACTTGGTTAATTGGTTCGTTCTTCCGGAATTGGTGCATTAAGGTTTTCTCTTTAATTCCCTGGGTGTTTTCAGTTTCAAAATAATTTCCCTAGCCTCCCTACCATTTCCTGCCCTAGCTATTATTGATGCTTCCTCGATACGTATTAAGTAGCCGCAGTAGGGGCACTCGTGGGTTTTAACTGTGTCACGAACAACGGAGTAATTCCCGCACCTGGGGCATGTAATAACTAGGTACATCAAGTACCTAGTGTATACGGGGTTTTATTACTTTCAGGTTTAATCACACAACTCTAGAGTTGGGCGAAGTAATATATATTCCTTACAAGCGTGTTCATGCTGGTTTATTTTATCTTATTTCATTATTAATAAAGTAATTTAAATTCTGGATTGTGTCATTAAGTACTGAGGCAGTAAGTAAGGTGGTTGGGATAAAGATTCTGAAAAGAAATGGAACAACAGAGGACTTTTCAAGAGATAAGTTAGTCCGTTCTCTTAAACTTGCGGGTGCCCCAGACCCTGACCTTGTAATTAAAGTCCTAAATATTAAGGGTACCGTACCAAGTAGTGAACTGTCAGATAGGGTTCAACTTATCATGCTTAACATGGTCACTGATGACTTAAGATGGCATGATGCGGCTAGGAACTACCTACTATGGAGTGTGTATAAGCAGGTTTGGGGTAAGGACGTTGTTAAGGCAATTAATGATGGAAGAGCCAAATTTGAAGATGCGTATAGAGAGGGCTTTAGGACTTGGTTTAGGGCCGGTCTTGAACATAGGATTTGGGATTCGGAGATGAGTGCTTGGTATGCCCAGCACATTGATGAACTGGCTAAATACCTCGACCCAAGTAGGGATCTACTACTTACCTACAATGGCGTTAGAACGTTAATGAGTAGGTACTTGTTGAAGAGACTCGATGGAACATTCTTCGAGACACCCCAGTACCTATGGATGAGGACGGCAATGGGCGTAGCCTACGCGGAGCTTAAGTATGGTGGTGATCCAATAACGTGGTCAAGGAGGTTCTACGACCTAATGAGCCAGTTAAAACTAATGCCCAACTCACCAACGCTTTACAATGCAATGACGAGACTTGGGCAACTCTCTGCATGTTTCGTGGTGCCCATTGATGATTGCCTATCCAGGGAGAGCGACACAAATAGGGAGGATCCAGAGTGCAACTTCGGAATAATGGATGCCCTAAGACTTGCTGCATTGATATTTCAGTCAGGCGGCGGTGTTGGTTATAACTTCGGTAAGTTAAGGCCTGAGGGTGATATTGTCAGGAGCACCACTGGGATAGCCTCTGGCCCGCTCAGTTTCATGAAGCTCTTTGATACGTTAGTGGACACAATTAAGCAGGGCGGTAAGAGACGCGGTGCCCAAATGGGCATGCTCTTCTGGTGGCACCCCGACATTGAGAGATTCATAACTTCAAAGAGTGGTGAGCTTAAGGATGTTCAGCTCCAGAACTTCAACATAAGCGTCGCCATAGATGACTACTTCATGCAGAAGGCACTTAAGGGTGAGGACGTTTACCTGGTGAACCCGAGGGAGTGTCCATGCCTATACAAGACCTGGGGTGAGGAATTCGTTAAGTGCTATGAGGGTTGTGTTGAGGCTATAAAGGCTGGTAAAATAAGGATTTGGAGGAGGATTAACGCCAAGGAGCTTTGGGACAAGATAGTTAAGTCAGCGTGGGACAGTGGTGATCCAGGACTATGGAATAGGGACTTAGCCAATTACATAAATAATGAAAAATTACCGGGTGAGGTCATAAATGCCACTAATCCATGTAGTGAGGAGAGCCTTTATGATTTTGAAAGTTGTAATTTAGGTAGTATTAATTTGGTGAAATATGTTTATGATGGTAGGATTGATTGGGATTCCTTGGCTAGGGATGTTCAGTTGGCCGTTAGGTTCCTTGACGATGTTATCGATGTTAATAAGTTACCGCATGATAGGCTTAGGAAGAGGGTCCTTGAGACTAGGAGGATTGGGCTTGGCACCAATGGTCTTGCTGATACATTAATAGCCCTTGGTCTTAGGTATGACTCACCGCAGGCGCTAGCCGTATCTAATGAGTTGGCTAGTTTCATTGCTAGGATGGCTGTTAGGGCGAGTATTGAGTTAGCTAGGGAAAAGGGTGCTTATCCAGCGTATAAGCATGGTGATTGGGCTGAGGGTGTGTTGCCATGGACAAAGCACAGGGAGAGACTTGAGAAATTCTCAAGTACTGTTGATAAGAATTCTGTTGAAGAGTATCTTAAGGTCCTGGATGCGGGTTATAATGATCCTAGGGTTAGGTCAGTAATTGACGGAGCTACGGCAGTACTTAGGGGCTACAGGGCCTTGGATGGTGAGTTGTCAATAGATGTAAGTACAATAGGTATTAGGAACGGTTCAATAATGAGCATAGCCCCTGAGGGCTCTAGGAGTTTGATTGCCGGCGTTAATTCAAGTATTGAGCCTCTCTTTGCTATCGCCTACATAAGGAACCTATCAATTGGAAAGCTAATTGAGTACAATTATACCGCTTTGAGGCTCTTGATGGTTACGAAGACGCTTGATGGGGTGACGAGGAGGTTCGTAGAGGAGTACGGAATACTGCCAAGGGATCATCCATTGGCTAATCTATTGAGGACTGCCCATGAGATTCACTGGAAGTGGCATGTATACATGCAGGTGACTTGGGCGAAGTGGAATGACTCAGGTGTTAGTAAGACAATAAACATGCCTAGTGACACGCCTATTGAGGATGTTGAACAGGCATATAGGCTTGCCTGGTTGTTGAATGCCTTTGGAATAACCGTGTATAGGGATAAGAGTAAGTCTGTCCAGGTAATATACACGGGTGTTAAGAGCGCTGAGACTAAACCCGTTGTTGAGGCTAAGGTGGAGTCCAGGCCTAAGATTGAGGCCAGGGTCAGCTATACATCATTGTCGTCACTTAAGGATAAGTTGGTCAGGATTAAGGGTAACGGGGAAAGTATTGAGGAAGAAATGCAGGAGGAGCTTGGTGAGACTGATGACCCGTACTGTAAGACCGGGTCCTGCGGCTAATGAGTTTAGGTAATAATGTTTTCCTTAAGTATCCCCTTACTTACGGCTTCATTAAATAATTCGTTAAGTACATCCATGTAGTCCCTCTCACCGACCTCAACATCATCCATGTGTTTCTCAACCATCCTAGTCCTCTCCTCACTAACTAGGTCGCTGAATTCCTTGTTATCCTCAGTTAGGAATTTATAGACTTGGCGGCCTAGGCTTGTTGGTACAACGTACCTAATTCTTCTTCCAACTATTAGGGCGTAGTGCCTCTTCAGTATTACATCTATGATCTTGGCGTAGGTGCTTGGCCTACCAATACCTCTTTCTTTCATCATTGTGATTATGTCCCCCTCTCTAAGCGGTTGCACTCTGCTTACCTTCTTTATATAGTCGGTACTTGATACGTCGTATTCACCAGGTGCGAGATCCTGGTACTCCCTACCATTGATGTGGCTCCAGATCCTTGTGAAGCCGGGCTCCAGTATCTTCGAGATCCTCTCAATTTCTTCACCATGCACATACTCATTATTAAGTTGTAGGCTTATTCTCAACTTCTCTTTCAAAACCCT
The DNA here is from genome assembly GCF_026000775.1 of Vulcanisaeta souniana JCM 11219. Lineage (GTDB taxonomy): Archaea > Thermoproteota > Thermoprotei > Thermoproteales > Thermocladiaceae > Vulcanisaeta > Vulcanisaeta souniana. Next base: position 2,031,999 of record NZ_AP026830.1, read on the forward strand.
CGCACTCTTCATCTGGCTCGCAATAAATCTTCTGAATATTAGATCATAGACCCTTAGGTGATTAGCCGTGACCTTAATCGCCAACTGAAGCAATCCGGTGTTGAGTAGGTTCCTTAGGTCGTCACTGTCAATGGGCCTTGTTGGCCTTATACACTCATGTGCCCCTATTTCCTTACCACCCCATGCCCTACCAACGAAGTACTCAGCGCCAATTCTCTCGCCTATGTATTCCTTGGCCACACTAATACCGACATTAGATACCCTTGTACTATCAGTCCTGTGGTATGTTATGAGTCCTGATTCGAATAATTCCTGGGCTATTGCCATGGTCTGTTCAACACTTAGGCCGAGTATGTTTGCGGAGTCCCTTAGCAGGGCATCCGTGGTGTACGGCGGCAATGGGTTTAGCTCCTCCTCGGCTTCCCCAACCTTTGTTATTGTTACCTTAATTGTTGCATCGGTAGGTTTATTCCTATGGAGCGCCTTGAGTACCCTTATTAATTCATCCTTATCAGGCGGTATACTTAGCCTGATCCTTATACCGTTGTTAAGCGTTAATGTCACCGAGTACACCTTGTCCCTCCTACTTTCATCATACCTTTCTATTATCCAGCCAAGGACCGGTGTTTGTACTCTACCCGCTGATAGTGTCTTTCTATTGAACTTCTCTTGAACCTTCTGACTGAGCCCAAAGCCTATCCACCTATCCTCAATTCTTCTAACTAACTGAGCGCCGACCATGCTAAGGCTTATTGACCTTGGGTTCATTATTGCGTCAATAATTGCCTTTTTAGTGACTTCATGAAACTCAATCCTGGCAATACTACTCACGTAGGGTCTCAGCATCATGTATGCGTCCCACGCAATCTTCTCACCCTCAGAGTCAGGGTCAGTACCGATCATTACCTGGTCAACCTCAGTGGCAATATCCCTAATGGTATTGACTATATCCATGGAGTCTACAAGCTTAGTACCGTGAACCCTACAAACATCCACGTCCTCAGTATATGTCTCGCCACCAACAGGGCATCTCTTTATTGTGCCGTATATTGGCACGAAACTACCGCCAGCCCTAAGTACCCCGTAATAGTCAATAAGTTTCTCCGCTCTCAATATTGAGGCGTAGTTCCTAACATCTGTCGGTGCTGCTGGTATTAAATCCCACATGTGTCCCTTAGTGGCCGTTATCAATAGGTATAGATTACCCAGTGTTGCCTCGTAAATGACCAAGGGACCGGCTTCCCTCCTTGTTGGGACTCCGAAGAAGCTTGCGATCGTCCTTGCCTTTGTTGGTGACTCCACAATAACGAATGCTGTCTTCAGGGGATCCTTCTCAAGAAATTGATTTGGGATGTTGCCAAGCATTATGTTCATTATTAATTCTCTCTCGTTCCTTATCCTCTTCATTAAGTCATCAATATCAATCTCGGTAATGCTCTGTACCTTAACATCCTCAAGCCTATACCTAAGATTCTTAACTAGGCCGTTGAATACTCTCTCATTATCAACGATCAATACTGATAAACCCAGGGATACACCACCGACGTAAAGCCTTGACGATCTACCACTTCCCTGTATATATGTTGTGACGTCAGGAATCACCACATAAAGCTCATCACCCCTATATTCAAGGCCTACCTCGTTTGATTGCTCAATAGCCTTCCTAATATTTTGCTCATTCAATAATTTGCCCACGAGTTCCACAGCCTCCTTAATCGTGTCAGCTGCATATCTATCGAAACCGCTCAATTCCTTACCTTCCTCAATGGACCTTAATAAGTTATTTATTTGCTCCTGGTTAAGCGCTGTTAGGTTCCTTAGTCTTGTAATAATTCTGTCAATATCGTTCCTTAGGTACTGAGGGACTATGTTCCTAATATTGAAGAGGAACATTAGGTACTTCATTGGCGTAAACTCCTCAAGTCTTAGCCTGAACTTCATGCGGGGTACCCCCGCGAAGATCACGTATGCTATTCTCTGGGGTAAATCAATGCCTCTTACAAGGGATGACCTGGACGTGGCAAGACCTATAAGTGCGTCTATTTTCCCATCAACAAAGTCATTAAGCAATGACTTGCTTGGTTTGATATAGGCAGCCGCCCTAATCCCCTCCTTGTTCAATTTCTCGGTTAATTCATTAACCAAGTCCTTAAGATCAGGCGGTACATATATTATTCCCCCACCACCCAACCTTTTCACCAATTGGACTGTTTCATTTACCAAGTTGTCCTGGGGCTTGACGTAAACATCCACCACGTTTCTAAGGCCCTCAGCCCTACCCCCAGTCTCAAAGCCTAGGAATTCCCTAAATAGAAAGAGTCTCGTCGTTCTTCTCATTCTCGTTAATGCGCCTGAGGCTATCAATATGCCTATGTTATTACTCTTCACATAACTGCTTAATTCATTACTTAATCTCTTAATGTCGTCCCTTAGTCTATTGATCTCCTCATCGCTCGCCCTAAACCTGATCGTCTTCCTGAGCTTCTTCATTAGGTCAACCACGGTTAATGCCTTATGCAAAGCTTCCTCACTAATACCAAGCAGTAATAGTATCCTGTCGATGTTTTTACTTGATGCTCTTAGGACGCTGTCTACATCATCAACGAATATCAGGGAGAACCTATACTTGTTGAGGATGTCCATGTGCCTTGGTAGAAAGGCATTGGTTATTATCAATACATCGAAATCCCCGTTCTCAATTGCCCTCATGGAATTAGCTAATTCCTGCTTGGATAATATTGAGGAGGCCATGACTATTCTTACATTGGTACCAGCCCTATTGGCGTAGTCAATAAGCCTTCTATGAACATCGTATGCAAGCGTTGATGTAGGGACCATGATTAATACCTTACCACCCTTCCTCAAGATGGTGTATAGTGAAGCGATCATCCCGAACGTGGTTTTTCCACTGCCCGTTGGTGCAACTATTGCAAAACTCTTCCCTTTAATGAGTCTCCTAGTCCACAGTCTCTGGGCGCCCCACATTCCTGTACCAACTATTCTCCTAAACATACCTGCGAATTCGTTATACTCATTAATTAAGTTCGATATTGATCTAAGCCTGTTAATCGTGCCCAACCTCTCCAGTAAATTCAACACCTCGATGGTGCCGGCCGCCCTCTTCGGTACATCAGGTAAGCACCTATGGCAAGGTAAACCAGCGCTCAATCTATCCGATGTTATATCCCCTCCACAATTCGGGCACGCTCTTCGGTATATAACTATCGGTTGCCTCTCCATTTAACCTTCCTTCATTATGAGTAACCCCTTAATAAACATAAGTGAGGGCATGGAACCCAGGGGATTCATTGTATTGCCGTAAATACAGTGCATATTGAAAAGAAACCTTGGATACCTAGTATTTAGTTAGGTAGGGCCCGCCTGTAAACGGGTCAGCCCTAAGTAGGGTTTGTAGCTCTTCGGGTTTTAGTACTTGGGATCTTTCAAGGTCTTGTTACATTGAGGACACAAAACAAGTAGATCTTAATTGTTAGGGTTAAATATTGATATTATAGTGGTATTCCTTGAATACTATGTCGGTTAATACAGGGGGTATACAGGACTATGTTAGGTACGTATACGTACTATCGCTAGTATCTGCGCTAGCCATGGCGATTGCAGTGGATTACGTACTAACTGAGTTGTGGATCTACGGCACTGCTGATTTAACGATATTAGTGATAACGCCTGTGTTCATGTTCATGATTTCAATGCTTGTCGTTTCATCAATAAGTATGGTCAAGCAATTAAAAGGTAATTTCGGTAAAATGTCCACGAAGGCCAAGGCATTGATGATGACTTATATATCATTCTTCATAGTAGCGCTGGTGTACTTCACATACATATCGGTAATTCACTACGCAGGGCTTGGACTTACTGTCTCTGATCCTCAATTGGTTGGCGATCACTATTTAGGCTTTGGTCTTGCACTTTACGATGCTGGATTGCTGACCACATCATGGCAATTAACTGAGGATTTAATGAATAACAAGTTCTCGACTCTGTATAGATTCTTCGTTAAAATGTTTAAATCTGATGATGAAAATAATGATGGTGGCACAATAGTTGTTAAATAATTCTATTTCTAATTTTACCTTCAAACATTCTTCCTACCTCAATTATTGCTTTGTTATTCACATAATACGTGTGGGTAGGGAGAGGCACATGATTTTAAAATAAGCCTGCAATGGCACTAATGGACATGCGAATAGCGGGATTAGTTGCTGACCTTTTAATGAGGACTTGCAATGCCAGTTCCGTGGAGAGGCAATCATTTACTGATGGGTCTAGGTACATGATTAGGTTTAGTGATAACAATAACATGGAGGTTCACCTAGTTGACAGGGGCGAGAGACTCTTTGCTGAGTTTTGGATTAGTACATACGCAACGCCAATCATGATCCTTGAATACATGTACTCAAACACAGAGCCATCCAGTGTCTGCAGGGAAATATGCGCACTAATAAGAATAATTAGTGACTCAATAACAAGGCAAAGGGCAGAAAAAGCCGCGGTGAAACAGAATAATCAACCTAAGTAATGTAATCCATTATTCCGCCCCTTCTACCCGTGGCTGTTTCAGTTGAGCCTGGTGACAATTCACTCACGAGGATTCTAACTAGGTCATCCCAAGTGAGCGTATTCCTAATGGACCAATCGATCAACTCCTGCGTGTGGTTGCTAAGTATTGAAAGAAACCTCTGCCAGTTAACACCCACCCTGGTCAACTCACGGTTCCAGTGATCCCACAGGTATTTCGCAACTTCATTACCAAACCACACAGCGAAGGAGTCGCAACTAGGACCACTACATGCACTCCTTCTCTTTACTATTCTATCCTTAATATCCCTGGGCTCTGGTGGCGTCGGTAGTGCCATCGCAATTTACATCATTAGAAGGCTTTTGGGTATTATATTAAGCTACCGCTTAACATTATTGCTTATGTTAAGTCATCTATTATTCTTTTGCCGTTTATTAGCAACCAACCTTCATTATCGCTGGTGACCTCGCCTTTATACCCATACCTACGCAGTAAGGCGTTAAACAATGCCTTACTTTTGAAGACATCAAGGTTATATTCCTTACCAAAGTACCTATTCGTGTTTTCTATATCCCTAAGTAATAATTCCATGGCATTTGGATGATTTGACTTAACTGCACTTCCCCAATCAATTATAACCAACTCACTACCCGTGTTAACTATGTTGAATTCACTCAGGTCTGCATGTATTATCTTACCCAGGATCAGTGCTCTTTCTATATACTTAATGATGGTTAAGTAAGCTGATGCTGGATCCTCGGGTGGTGCGTCCTTAATTAATGGGGCTGGCACGCCACTATGCCCACCATAACTTATGAACTCCATAACTAATATGTTTTTGTTGAAGGTTATTGGTTTAGGCACCCTAACGCCGGCATTATACGCATCATTTAAGTTACTGAACTCCCTCCTACACCAGTATTCAATTAATTTCCTTGTGTTGGTTATTTTTGCCCCAGCAAACCTCGGATCACCAAGTAGATACTTATACCTACCTCTTATGAACTGGGCTGTGGTTGTGTAAAATATCTTTAGCGCAATATCAGTACCCTCAGGTGCCCTGGCCCAAATGACCTTTGCCTCCTTACCCTGGGCGACTGGTCCATAAACCTCCTTAACGACTCCCCTGTTCATTAACTCCCTTAGTGCGTCTATTGTGTATTGGTTGAACACATCATCTACAGTCTTCAATTGATCAATGTCCTTAAACCTAAACCTTCTACTCTCAACTTTCTCCCTAATGATCCTATCAAGGTCCTCTGAATTACCCACTGTTGTAAATGAGCGAGGCTCCCCCATTTAAGCCCTAGTGTTGCTTATCTTACTGTTTTGCTTACTTTCATGATAAATATTCTAATGAATTCAAGATATAAATATGAATAAAAATGCATGTAAAAGGCTAGAATCAATGGGCTTTGTACGATTGAAGAAGGAAAAAGATTTAAAAACATTTCTAATGAAAAATAAACAATAAGTATGGTTCTGGCTCAACAGGATGAGGTATGGTCCATGCGTAGGCTCGTTAACCTTCACAAGATGAAGCGGCCGATTGGTAAGGTTATTGTAAACCCTGATCTTTGTAAGGATTGCAGGTTCTGCATTGAGTTCTGTCCCAACAATGTCCTTGAGGAGTCAAAGGACGTTAATATTAAGGGTTATCACTACCCAGTTGTGAGGCCGGGCAAGGAACTTGATTGCGTGGCATGCAGAATGTGCGAGAAGGTTTGTCCGGACTTCGCAATCACCATAGTCTCCGAGGAATACACAACATACGATAAGTACTACGGGGTGAGTAGGCATGCCCACGGTGGCTGAGCTTTACAAGAAGGACCTGGATAAATTACTGAGGCCTGGTATCCACTTCCTAGACGGTAATACCGCGGTTGCCGAAGGCGCAGTGACTGCTGGGTGTAGGTTCTATGGCGGTTATCCAATAACGCCATCAAATGAAATAGCTGAATACATGTCATATAGGTTGCCACAGGTCGGTGGTAAGTTCATACAGATGGAGGATGAAATAGGTAGTATAATGTCTGTACTGGGTGCGTCGGCTGCTGGTGTTAAGGCAATGACCGCCACATCAGGTCCAGGCTTCTCCCTAATGCAGGAGGAAATTGGGCTTGGCTCGATGCTTGAGATTCCAGCCTTGATCGTTGATGTAATGAGGGCAGGGCCATCCACCGGCATACCAACACTCCTAGGTCAAGGCGATATTCTCCAGGCTAAGTATGGTTCCCATGGTGATTACGAGGTTGTGGCTTACCTACCGGCTAATCCCCAGGAGGCATTCGACTTCACAATAAAGGCAATCAACGCGGCTGAGAGGTATAGGGTTGTTGCCGTTGTCCTTTCCGACCAATTAGTCGGTCATATGTATGGTAAAGTTAGGGTTCCCGAGTTTGATGAGATTGAGATCATCGAGAGACCAAAACCAACAGTACCACCGGATCAATATCTGCCCTATGATAGTAGGTACTTGGTGCCACCAATGGCTATTGCCGGTACTGGCTACAGGTCTAACAATGAATCATTGACACACACGGACAAGGGTTACCCAACCACTGATAGGGACGCGTCGTTTAAACTAATCATGAGGCTTGTCCGTAAGATCAGGGAAAACGAGAAAGAAATAGCCGAGTGGGAGGAGTACTTGCTTGATGATGCTGAGTACGTTATTGTGTCCTACGGTTCAACGTCGGGTTCCGTGAGAAGGGCAATAAAGGTACTGAGGACACAGGGCTATAGGGTTGGTATGCTTAGGCCGAAGACTGCATGGCCGTTTCCAGGCTGGGTTGTGGAGAACCTGGTCTCTAGGGGTGTTCAGAAGTTCGTAACTGTTGAGGTTAACATGGGCAAGATGTACCATGTGGTTAAGGAGTTCTCTAAGGGAGTTCCCGTGGAGCATGTACCGTACGCTCCTGGTTATATTCCTGAACCGGATTACGTAATAAACAATGTGAGGAAGGTGATAGAAAGATGAGTACGGAGGCTGAGGTAACAACCACGGGAGTTAAAGTAGAGCTTCCTAAGTCCTACGAGGACATAAAGGATTTGATAAGAGTTGATAGGTTACCGCATATCTGGTGTCCAGGATGCGGGTTGGGAATTCTACTTAAGTTATTGGCTAGGGCTATAAAGAACTCGGGGATACCAATTGAGAAACATGTCATAGTCACTGGCATAGGTTGCACTGGTAGGCTCGGTGGTTACCTAAAGTTGGATGCGTACCATGTGACTCATGGTAGGGCAATACCATTCGCCGTGGGTTTGAAAATGGCTAACCCAGAGCTTGAGGTAACCGTGGTTGGTGGAGACGGCGATATATTGGCTATTGGCGGTAATCACTTCATACATGCAGCCAGGAGGAATGATGATATTAATGTCATTATAGTTAATAACTTCATTTACGGAATGACTGGTGGTCAATACAGCCCAACAACACCAAAGGGCGCCAAGACAACCACATCGCCATACGGTCACTATGAGAACCCATTCAATGTACCATTACTAGCCTATGCAGCGGGAGCCTCATATGTAACTAGGTGGACCGTTCTCCACCAGAATGAACTCTATCAGTCTCTCCTGGAGATGTTTAAGGTCAAGGGCTTTGCCGTTGTTGAGGTCTTGTCGCCCTGCATAATCTATACTGATAGGAATGCCATGGGTGATGCTGTTGATCTAATGAGGGTCCTTAAGGAGAGACCTGTGATTGACCATAGGGCTAACTTAGCTGATCTGGACATTGATTTTAGTATGAAGAAGATAATCCTGGGAAATTTTGTGAAAAGAGAGAGACCTGTTTCGTACGGGTAATAATCATAAAAATTAAACTTTTTTCTTATATAAACACATAATATTAAATAGTTTTTGTCAAAATAGAATAAGATTTATTAAGGATTCCTAATTGTTTATCAATAGAAAAATATGCTACAACAGCTCGATCAGATACGTATCAGGCTTATGGGGCTTGGTGGGCATGGCATTGTATTTGCTGGCAGGCTCCTTGGTATGGCAGCTGCCATGGGCGGCCTTGACTCAATATTAACAATAACATACAGCCCCGAGCAGAGGGGTGGTTGGTCGAGGGCTGATGTAATAATAGCTAAGGAGATGGTCGATTACCCACTCATTGATGAGGCTGATTTATTCCTGGCAACCACGCAGCAGGCATTTAACCTTGAATTCAAGAGTCTACGTAAGGGCGGTGTATTCATTTACGAAAGTACAATATACAAGCCCACGATCCCCAACTTAGGCAGTTATGTGGTGATACCAGTACCTGCCACAGAGATTGCAGAAAAAACCACAGGTAGGAAGCTAACGATGAACGTGGTTCTCGTTGGTATAATAACAGCAATCCTGGAGCCCGTTATAAAGGAAGATCACATAATTAATGCAATAAAGGGCATGACAAGGAGGGCGGGTAAACTCGATACATCGGTTCAAGAAATGAACATAAAAGCATTTCAGGCAGGGCTCGATTATGGTAAAAAGTACCTGCAAGAACTGAGGTGATTGTATGCCAACAAATAGGGTCCTCATCCTGGGTGGTGGTATTGCTGGTATTGAGGCTGCTCTTGCCCTGGCTAACATGGGTTATAGGGTTACGCTTGTTGAGAAGTCCCCTGCCATTGGCGGCAAGATGGCAATGCTCGACAAGACATTCCCAACACTGGACTGCAGCATATGCATAGAAGGACCGTTAATAAGTGACGTAGCTAGGCACCCACGCATTGAATTATTGTCTCCAGCCGAATTAATCGACCTAACGGGATCTCCAGGTGACTTTAAGGCTAGAATACTGGTTAAGCCCAGGTATGTTACTGACGATTGCACGAAATGTGGACAGTGCGAGGATGTGTGTCCGGTGGTCGTACCTAGCGAGTTCGAGTCGGGCATTGGCGCTAGAAAGGCAATATACCTACCATTTCCACAGGCGGAACCTGGAATATACATGCTTGACATAGATCACTGCCTCAATAAGCCACCGAATTATTTCCCTTGCGATAGGTGTGCTAAGGCCTGCGATAGGAATGCCATAATATACACAATGATGCCCAAGGTCATAGAGCGTGATGTGGCGGCCGTGATCATGTCGACCGGCTTCGAACTCGAGAAAGGCGAAATCCTCGGGGAGTATGGGTATGGCAGACATATGGATGTGGTGACATCACTCGAATTCGAGAGACTTGTTAATGCATCGGGTCCCTCAAGTGGTGTTGTTGTTAAGCCAAGTACTGGTGAGGAACCAGAGGACATATTACTCGTGTCCTGCATAGGCTCAAGAAACAATAGGTACAATGATTACTGCTCGGGGTTCTGTTGCACATACCTGCTTAAGCAGGGTATATACGCCAAGGTACTTCATGGCATTAAGAACGTCACATTAATGTACATGAATGATATTAGGACTTATGGTAAGGGATTCGAGAACTTCTTCGATAGAGCCCTCAAGGAAGGGGTAAACATTGTTTGGGGTAGGCCGGAGGTGGTTGGTGAGAGAAATGGTAAGATAATAGTCAAGTTTGAGGACACCAGGAATAAGAAGGTTACCATGAAGGAGTATGATATGGTTGTCCTGGCGCCCTCCATAAAACCAGTTAATGACATGGGCAAGTTAAGTAAAATATTGAGCATTTCATTGAATAGGGCTGGCTTTGTAAAGACTGAGTCTACAAACCCCACGTTAACAACAAGGCCTGGTATTTTCGTTGCAGGGTCGGTTAGTGGCCCTCGGGATATCTCAGAATCCGTGGTTACTGGATTAGCTGCCGCAGTACAGGCAACCAGGTATGCAAGCCCTGGGGTGATTGAAGAGGAGAAGTATGAGGAGAAGATAGAGCCATACCCAATCAGGGTCGGCGTTTTCGTATGCCACTGCGGTACAAATATAGCTGGTGTAGCCGATGTACCAGCATTAGTAGAGGCGGCTAAGCAGATGCCAGGCGTTGTGCATGCCGAGGATCTCCAATTTGCATGTGCCAAATCATCACTGGATAGAATGACAGAGGTGATAAAGGAGAAGAAACTGAACAGGGTAGTTGTCGCTTCATGTTCCCCAGTCACTCATCTTAGGTTTTTCCAGGATGCTGCGAGGAGGGCTGGTCTTAATCCTTACCTCGTGGAGATGACGAATATTAGGAACCTGGACACATGGGTCCACAGCGATAGGAGGGCAGCCACCGAGAAGGCAAAGGACATGATAAAGATGGCGGTAGCTAAAACCCACCACATGGTACCCCTACAGACAATAAAGCTACCAGTAATTAAGAGGGCCTTAGTCGTTGGTTGTGGACCAGCTGGCCTAGCAGCAGCCACTGGATTAGCAGGAGCAGGTATTGAGACTATGCTTGTTGAGAAGGCCAACGAGTGTGGTGGTATGTTAAGGCGTCTAAGTAGGCTTGAACCAGAGGGCTTTGAAGCTAAGAAACTGCTTGATAGGATGGTTGAGGAGGCTAGGGAGGTTGGTGTTAAGTTCGTGCTTGGTACTACTATTAAGGATGTCTCTGGATTTACAGGCAATTTCCATGTCGTACTCAGCAATGGTTCCGAGTTGGATGTTGGCGCTATAGTCGTAGCCACGGGCGCCAAGCCCTATATACCAACTGAGTTCAATTACGGTAAGGACCCCAGGGTGCTAACAACGCTGGATCTTGAGAATGGGAAGACCGTTGATGGTAAGAACGTGGCCGTAATAAACTGTGTTGGTTCCAGGACAAGCAATAGAGGATGTTCAAAGTACTGCTGCGCAGTGGGCCTGAGTAAGGCAATTGAATTAAGGAACCAGGGTAAGAATGTAGTCCTAATTTATAGGGATATAATGGGTGTTGATCCCGAGGTCGAAGACCTATACAAGAAAGCTAGAGACGCTGGTGTTTTGTTCATTAGAGTGCCAAGGAAGGCGGAGTTAACTGAGGCTATAAAGATGGATAATGATAAGTTGATAGTTAATGATGTTGAGTTAGGGGATGATGTTGAGGTATCATTTGACAATGTCGTCCTTAACATAGGCTTAGTACCGAGTGAGGATACAGACGAGGTCTCTAAGGTTTTGAGACTTTCTAGGGATCAGGAGGGTTTCTTGATGGAGGCTCATCCGAAGCTTGGCCCGGTGGATACGATGACACCGGGCATATTCATAGCAGGTGCCGCCAGGGGTCCGAAGAACGTAGCCGAGACAATAGCGGAGGGCTACGCGGCTGCATCAAGGGCATTGATGATGCTTGCCCAGGGTTACGTTACCAAGGAACCATTCATTCCGAAGTTTGACTGGTCTAAATGCACTAAATGCGGTCTTTGCATTAAGGCTTGTCCCTATGGCGCCATTAGGGGTGTACCCGGTAAGTGGATCGAGCACGTACCAGCCGCTTGCCAGGGTTGTGGTTCATGCGTTGCTGAGTGCCCGCAGGATGCTATAGCACTTGATGCACTAAGTGATGATGCTATCATGGCTCAGATTGATGCTGCCTTGGCTGAGGAGCCTGAGAGGAAGGTTGTCATGTTCACCTGTGCCTACTGCTCCTACTGGGCTGCCGATAATGCCGGTATATTTAAGATGCAGTACCCACCATACGCGAGGATAATTAGGCTTCAGTGCAGTTCTAGGTTGGCTTGGAGGCATGTTAAGCATGCCTTTGAGCTTGGTGCTGCTGGGGTCTTTGTGACTGGTTGTAGGCTTGGTGACTGCCACTACATAACGGCCAATTACAACACGGTCAAGAGATTCGAAAACTGGAAAAAGAGACTGAAGAACATAGGCATGAAAGAAGAAAGATTCCAAATGAGACTGTTTGGAGCGCCTGATGTGGTTGACCTAGTGGAGACTATGAGAGAGGCCGAGAAGGTCGTTAAGACAGTGACTAAGGAGGAGATTGAAATGACAAAACAAAGAATCAAGCAATTAAGGTGATGAACATGCCAGTAACCGTTAACTTCGGCCTTAGGGAGGAACTCCTTAAGTTGGTGCCCACACTAGGCCTTTGTTATCAATGCGGAACATGTAGCACCTACTGCCCAATAACGGATGAATCATACAACATTAGGCTAATCGTTAAGAAGGCTCAACTTGGTGTTGTTGAACCAAAGGACTTTAAGGTCATTTGGGACTGCGTAACCTGCGGTACTTGCCAGGCCCTGTGCCCCAACAATGTCGAGATTGTGAATCTCGTAGAGATAATTAGGACAATGGCCATGAAGTCCAAGGTATTCCCAACAAAGATTAATGAGATACTCTGGAAGATTTATGAGAACCAGAACCCATGGGGCTACACAGTCACTGATAAGAGAAGATTCTTAGCTCAATTCAGTAGTTTAATTAATAATGAGAACCCAGATGTGGTTATTTATCCATGCTGCTTATCAATTGGAGATCCAAGAGTTCAGAAGCACATTAAGGCCTTGATTAGGGTATTGACCAAGGCTGGCCTCAAGGTAGGCATATACACTGGTTTATCTTGCTGTGGCGACATTATTGAGCATACAGGTAATAAGGCATTCTACGAGGAATACACAGCAAAGTTGAGAGACTCAATAATGAGTAACATTAAGGCTCCAGTAATAGTGACATTATCACCACACTGTGAGTATTCCCTTAAGAAGTATCTTAAGGGCATTAAAGTGATTCATTACGTAGAATTACTTGATGAGCTTATACGTAATGGTAAGTTAAAGATTGATAAGAAGGCAGACATTACCGTAACTTATCATGATCCATGTTACTTATCTAAGCATCAAAGGATCATTGAGGAGCCCAGGAGGGTGATCACTTCAGTACCTGGCGTTAGGCTTGTTGAAATGATCCACTCAGGGGAGAAGTCCCTCTGCTGTGGCGCCGGCGGTGGAGGCATAGCCCTAGAGACTAGGGTATCCACTGATTTATCAAAGCGTAGGTTAAAGGAGGCAATCGACACGGGTGCTTCTGTTGTGCTCACCGCATGCACCTACTGCTTCAGGATGCTTGAGGATGCAAATAAGGTAGTGAAAACAAACATGAAGGTTATGGACCTAGTTGAGTTCCTAGATAGTATTATGGGTGATTAGCATGAGTGAATGGAGGGGAATATCCGTATTTATCGAGCAGGATAATGGCGAGCTAGAAGGGGCTTCACTTGAGGTTTTAACGAGGGCAGGCGAGCTAGGAAGGAAGTTTAATGAGGATGTTCTCGGCATATTACTGGGCCATGAGTTGAAGAATATAGCTAAGGAGTCCTCCCAGTATGGCGCCGATAAGCTCATTGTAGTTAATCATCCTGACCTAAGGCATTACAATAGTGATGCTTATACAGAGGTCATGGCTTACCTAATTAATAAGTACAGACCTAGGTACTTATTATTACCAGCCACTAGGAATTCGAGGGATCTGGCTGGTAGGTTAGCAGTTAGGTTTAGGGCTTGTTTGAGCGCCCATGTTATTATGGTTGATATTGATGAGAGGGATAGGAAGTTGGTCACTGCGGTACCTGGCTTCGGTGGTAACATAGTTGCCACTGTAGTTTGTACGAGTGGTAAACCCGAAATGGCTACTGTAAGCCCAGGAACCTACGAAGCAAAGCTGAGCAACAAGGAAGCTACTATAATTGAGGAGACAATACCCGAGGGTGCGTTGAGAGGTCGTAGAATAGAGCTTATGGAGAAGAAGACCTCACCAATGCCGGATTTATCAAGGGCTGAGAAGGTCGTCGTGGCTGGTCTTGGCACTGGCGGTGATCTGGAGTTAATTAAGGAATTTGCAAGTTTAATAGGGGCTGCAATTGGCGTTACGAGGCCCCTTGCAGACATGGGCTTAATGCCCAGGGACTATCAAATAGGTACCACGGGAGTTTCATTGAGGGCTAAGACCGTATTTGTGTTTGGCGCAAGTGGTGCTCCGCACTTCGTCTACGGCATTAGGGACTGTGGCACCATAGTTGCCGTCAATACTGATAAGGAGGCACCCATATTTGAGAACTGCGATTACTGCGTTGTGGCTGACCTATTTGATTTACTTAAGGTGTTGATAAAGGAAATGAGGGGTGGTAAGTGATGGCATCTCTCAGGAATATAATAGTTACAATGAAGGTAACGCCGAAGCCCGAGGAGATTAGGTTCGACCCAACCACCAAGACTGTTGATAGGTCTAAGGCAACCAATGAAATAAATCCAGCAGACAAGAACGCCCTAGAGTTAGCTCTGCAATTAAAGGAGAAGTATGGTGGTAGGGTTGTTATACTGTCCATGGGTCCGCCATTCTGGGATCAATTCCTTAAGATGGGCATAGCAATGGGTGCAGATGACGCAGTGCTAATAAGTGATAGGGCATTGGGCGGCTCTGACGCCTTTGTAACTTCTAGGGTACTCGCGGCAGCAGTTAAGAAAATAGGAGATTACTCACTTGTTATTGCTGGTGAGGAGAGTGAGGATGGCTCAACAGGGCAAGTGCCTCCCGGCATGGCCGAGTGGTTGGGAATTCCTGCCGTTACGTATGTTTCACAGGTCACTGATGCTATGGAAGACTCAATAATTGTTAAGAGGACTATTAAGGGCGGCTATGAGACAGTTAAGGTTAAGTTACCTGCAGTTATATCGGTAGAGCTTGGTATAAATACACCGAGGTTTCCTGACTTCGAGAGACTACAGTGGGCTCAAAACGAGTTTAAGACAACCATATGGGGCATTAAAGACCTGGGCATTGCAGAGAATGAGGTCGGCTTTAAGGGTTCGTTAACTGCCGTAACCGAATTAAGAGAATTAAGGCCACGTGAACGACTACGTCAATTCATCGAGGGAAGTCCCGAGGAGATAGCCAGAGAGTTAATTAAGAGACTCGGATTGAAGTGAAGTTCGACTTACTCCATTAGCTTAAATTGACCTAGTTCAAAATATAGTTATTATTATATTAATTGGTTATTAAGTGGGGAACCCGTGAGAACGCCAGTATCCATTAACCTGCTAACTCATCTAATTGACTTAGGACTTCGGCATAGCCGCTTTGCTTTAATTCATTGACTTCATTCCTCTCGTACTTATATACCAAGTCGGCTCTGTTTGGTTCGAAGTCCCACGGAACCACGAGTATGTAATCACCAATCCTAAGCCACATCTTCTTCCTATACTTACCAGGTATCCTGACGAGCCTAATCTTGCCATCCTGGCACACAGCCTTCGCCCTGTCATCACCAACTAATTCCACAACCTTAGCAAACATCTCTCCCTCCTCCGGTAAGCGTACCTTACTTCCCTGCTGGTTTTCCTTAGGCATTCTCCATAGTTGATCGGTATGCGTTTATAAACCCAACCTTTATAGATCAACATATGTCATTAAGTAGATACCGTTCATCATCAATAACAATCTCTAATGTCCTCGAGCCAT
This sequence comes from Vulcanisaeta souniana JCM 11219, assembly GCF_026000775.1. Classification (GTDB taxonomy): domain Archaea; phylum Thermoproteota; class Thermoprotei; order Thermoproteales; family Thermocladiaceae; genus Vulcanisaeta; species Vulcanisaeta souniana. The sequence goes on from NZ_AP026830.1 coordinate 2,047,886, forward strand.
TCACCTCCATGCATCTCACCTCGTGGTTCGGTATCGTAATTTCGTTCTTAATTATATCATTTAACCTAATATTAATGATTTCCTTACTGACGATGTTTAGTAACCTGACAGTGCTTTGTGAGTAGGTAAGTACGTAATAGGGCTTATTCATGTACATTATCACCGAGCCACGGTTTAGTGGGACTAGGAACACACTAATGCTTAGTTTAGTAATTACCTTATCTCCGCGTCCCTTAATCACGCTTTGGCTTTCAAGTACTCTACTTGGGATCGTCTTATGTATCCTATGGGCTATAGATCTGGCGAGCCCTTGATCCGAGAGCTTTATGTCGAATCCTCCTGGCGCATCATCAATCCTCAGGAAACCACTCCTCTCTGTATCCCTCATTGTTTCTTTCTTCACTATATCGATGATCAACCTCTTGAGTTGGTTATCCATGGGTATCACGCTCCTGACCTGTATAATGGCTCTCTCCTTCTCATTGATCATATCCCTACACCTCGGGCATAATTCCTCACCATACCTAACTCTGATCTGTACTTCCTCGTCGTAGTCACTGATGAGGTCGTGGACGGTACCCCTAATCTTAACGATGGAGGTGTTTAATCCATGCCTTAGCCCAAGGCTCTCTATGGACGTGCTTTTAACACTGCCTAAGTACTCGATGGACTCTAGGATTAGTTTCTCAATTACCCTGGGATCCCTTACCCACCTGCCCTTATATAGTATTGCGCCGCAACTTGGGCATCTTACAATGCCCACGAATTCCCTCTTAACCCTGGCCAATGGGTGGGTCTTCCTATAGCAGTCTGGGCATAGTCCCTCGATTAGTATTTCGGTTTCTCTACCACATAGTGCACATATTCTACGCATTTCTCCAATCAGAGGTCCCTTAGGGAGGGGCTAAATAAATCATATTTCCTCGTACCATAATACTTAATACAGTAGGCGCGGGATCAACTTGTGGGTGGAGATATAGAGTCGAGGATCACGGATATTGTTAATGAGATGAGGTCATCAGTCGTGAGTATAATAACGACTAGGTTGATGGTTGATGAGTGGTTGAATGCAGCACCAGTAAGGGGCATTGGCACTGGTTTTTTTATTGATAATGAGCATGTGGTTACTGCAAACCACGTCGTGCAAGACGCCACGGAATTAATAGTGGTTACACCAGGCGGTGATGAGTATGAAGGTGAGTTATTGGGTAGGGACCCAGAGTTTGATGCAGCGTTGATAAGGGTTAGTGGTGCTCGATCCATAAAGTCCGTCAAGCTCGGCGACTCTGATAAACTTAAAGTGGGCCAGATGGTGATTGCCATGGGTTATCCCCTAGGCCTGCTTGGGGAACCCACAGTAACACTGGGTGTTGTTTCCGCAATTAGCAGGAGTATAAGGACTCCGGTTGGCGTTCTTGAAGGCTTGATTCAGACCGATGCAGCAATTAACCCGGGGAATTCAGGCGGGCCCCTGCTTAATCTTGATGGCGAAGTAATTGGTATGAATACTGCAATAATAGCCGGTGCGCAGGGAATTGGGTTTGCCGTACCCATAAACCTGGTTAAGTTAACCATCGATGAGATACTGAGGTTCGGTAGGGTAGTTAGACCTAGACTGGGTATATATGGCATTGACCTCAATAAGCCCATGGCCAAGTACTTCAAGTTACCCGTGGACAAGGGCGTGCTTGTGGTGGGAGTTGTTCCTGGTTCACCTGCTGACGATGCTGGTATTAGACAGGGAGATGTCATTACTGCAATTGATGATGAAGAATTATCAAGCATAGTTCAACTAAAGGTTCACTTGACCAAGAAGTTTATTGATGGAGTCAACACGTTTGATTTGATGGTGACAAGGGGCAGAACGAGATATAGAATTAAAGTTAGCATATGATTATTTTACACTGAATGTTAAGAGAGCTAAATTAAAAACTAGGTTGTTAATTCATGTGATGAATGAATTAGCAACACCCGATTACTCAGGACTTAGTATACAAAACCTGGCTAATACACTATTGTCCCATTTCGAGGCAGTACCCAGGGGTCCTAAGCTGAAACTTGACCTTGACCTTAATGACCAAGTAGTGCTCATACTAATCGATGGACTTAGTTACCAGGACTTAATGAATACCATGGGTGGCTCGCTCCAGGTAAGTAAATTGTATAAGATAAGCACTGTGTTCCCGACTACAACGTCCACAGTATTAACAACACTATTCACTGGGTTAAGTCCAGGGCAGCATGGTGTACTTGGCCCTAATTTATACCTCAAGGAACTCGGTACCATAGTTAATACATTATCCATGAGTCCGATAATTGGCGAAAGAGATGGTCTTTACAAATCGGGTCATGACTTGAGGAGACTCTTCCCAATTAGATCAACTATATTTGAGGAATTAAGTAATATGGGCATTAGGAGCAGGGTTTATGCCCCTAAGGGGCTTGTTGGTGGTTTATCAAGGATAGCGTATGCCGGTGCAGAGATTGTGGAGTATGTAACTCCTTATGATGCGATAATAAATGCGGCTAGGTTTCTGAAGGAGTATGAGGTTGGTTTTGTTCACATATATGTAACTAGTGTGGATTCTACGTCGCATAAGTACGGTCCTGATTCCGAGGAATGCAGGGTGGTGATTAGGGAAACTGTTGATTCAATAATTAGGTTGGCCAGGAATTATATGAGTGATTTCACCGTGCTTATTACGGCTGATCACGGGCATGATCATGTTAAAAATAATGTAAAGGCCAATGATTTGCAGGGATTAATGAAGTTGCTGGATGCACCACCCTATGGTGATGCAAGGGCCGTTTACCTGAGGCTCAGTAAGGAATCGAGTATTGAGGTATCCTCATTGTTGAGTAAGTATGGCGTATCTGGTTATTTCCTGAGCAGAGATGAAGCTGTGGGTAAGGGTTTATTTGGTGAGATTTCTGAGGACGTTATCGACAGGATCGGCAATGTGATCTTTATACCGAATAGTGGCTCAGCCTTTATTTACCTCTATAAGCCGGAGAACGAGGAGGTATTAACATTGAAGGGACAGCATGGTGGCTTAACTGAGAGAGAACTCTACGTGCCATTGATTCAGTTATAGCTCATTCGCCAACCAGTCTTCCCAGTCTCCTGCGTGATTTCTTTATTTGATTAACCATCTTCTTCATTAATTGATAGTAATTGAGTAATTCCTTGACATCCTTTGGAGTCACCCCTGAACCCTTTGCAATTCTACGAATCCTTGACGCATTAATAACCTCTGGGTTTAGTAATTCTTCCTTGGTCATTGAATTAAGTATATGTCTCCATTTTCTAAGCATTTCTTGCGCACTGCTCATTCTACCCTCATCAAGCATCACAGCCCTATACTGCATTGGTAACATACTTGTCGGTAACAACTCCATTATTTTGCTCAGAGGACCGAGCTTCATCATAGAGTCAAGTTGCTTCTTAATGGTTAACAGGTTTATCTTACCTTCCTCAATCTCCTCCATGATCTTATCCTCCTCCTCAATGGCCTTTATCTTCTCGATCAACGCATCAACATCACCCATACCCAATAGCCTCGAGACGAACTTATTGGCATTAAAAACTTCGATTTCATCAATGTCTTCGCCAATACCGATGAACTTAATCCTCGCGCCACTCCTTATTACTGAGGTCAATGCACCACCTGCCTTGGCAGTGCTGTCCATCTTTGTCAGAAACACGCTATTTATTGGAACATACTTCATAAAGGCCTCGGTTTGGGCTGCAGCTTGCCTACCAATGGTTGCGTCAATAACTAGCATTACCTCGTCAGGCTTTGCCTCCTCATAAATTGCCTTAGCCTCCCTCAGTAGTTCCTCCTCGTTTCTATGCCTACCTGCGGTGTCTATTATTATTAAATCAACCTTATTGCGCTGCATGTACTCAAGGCCATGTCTCAAGATCGCTATTGGGTCCCTCGAATCTTCCTCACCATAGAACAACGCATTTATCTTCTCGGCCAACTGCTTGAGTTGGTAATACGCACCTGGTCTATATGTGTCGGTTTCAATGAGACCAACCCTTAAGTTCCTCTTTATGTAAAACCTTGCCAGTTTGGCCGCTGTTGTGGTTTTTCCACTACCCTCAACTCCAATGAGCATTAACCTATAGGGTTTCTTGTTAATGTTGACATTCGGTGTTTCCTCCCCACCGAGGGCCTTAACCAACTCCTGGTAGAGAAGGTATAGTAGGAATTCCTTGGATGTTATACCCTGAGGGGGTTTTTCCTGCCTAAATCTTTCTTCGATGGTCTTCGTTATTGAGGATACCACATCCGCACTCACGTCAGCCCTTAATAATACCCTCTGTATTTCCCTCAATACTTCCTTCAGCGTTGTCTCGTCTATATAATTCAATCCCCTAATCCTGCTAACCAAGTTAGTGAAGGCCTCAATTAATGGATTCGGCGCCACTGCAACCTAGGTTTCGCCTAATCCCCTTAAATAATTATTGCAGGTATTGCTAATAGCCCTAGGCCTAATAACACCATACCGGGACGCAATATTAGCACGAAAACAATTCCTTATCACGTCCACACTTAGGCGACCACTTATTGAGTAAATCGCGATACACCGCATCCAATATTGGTACCGAGAATGTTGTTTCGGCATTAAAACGAGGGCAACACCAAAAGGTTGCAGAGAAATCACTAAGGCAATGAGAAACCTAGGTTACGGAGATCCGCCCTAGGCACACGGGTATAAAAGCAAAATATAGCAATATTAGTTTTCCAAGTTTCTCATATCCCAAGTCAATATGGCCTTTAGGCAGTTTTACTGCTTATTGCTGCGTCTCATAGTATTGAGACGTGTAGTACTGCTGTGTCTGTGGATAATAGTAACCCTGGGAATACTGCTGGCCACAGTAATAACTCCTGTAATAATCAAGTGTGTTCCTGTCATTTAATGGGCCAATGACATAAATGCCGCTAGGCCCTATTTCATATATTAGTTTTATTGGTCTAATGGGCATCCACCTCATTTTCCTAATGAACATTACCCTAGCCAAGCAACCAAAATCGTTATTGAGTAACGATACTTCCCTAAGCGATAGCATTATTACGCCGCTCGCCAGGTACTCCTCAACGCCAAACCTGCTAAGTTTATTCTCTTCACCAGTGGGTATTTCGGAGGTCATTATGGTAGTTACGTCCTTCATTCTCTTAAGCTGAAAAACAAGTTCCCTAAGGTACTCCCTTATCCAAATAACGTCTTGATGGCTCATTATTATTAATGGCGCTATTGGGTCAATAACGAGTCTCTTAACATCGTACTTCTTAACCTGCTCAATAATCATCTTGGCCAAGTCCCTTGGATCAAGGGTTATTTTCTCATCCCGTGCATAGATCCTGAAGTAGGTTCTGAAATCAGCCATTATCAACTTACCGCTCCTTTCATAGGAATCCAAGTCCCAACCAAGCGCGTCGCGGACGCCCTTCTTAACGTCCTCGGAGGGTTCGTCCACAGTGACGTACATACCCACCTCCTCTAGGTCGGCTCCTGTTTTTAGGAAGGTTAGGCTAAAGATTGTCTTGCCAGTACCAGCCTCGCCGGCTATTAGGTAAACCTCGCCTTTCTTGAATCCACCACCGAGTATGTACGTATCTAGGTAGTTAATGCCAGTTATTGCCTTGTCCTCGTAATAATAGTAATAATATGGGTATTGCTCCTGTGGATACTGCATTGTTTGCGTATTGTAGGGATATTGATAATAGGTCATTGTATCATAGTAATTATTTGATTGATAGTTATTATTATAATTGGAATTAGGATAGGAATCCGAAGCAGCGGTTACTGATCTCCTCACTTGGTTCATATTACCCGACAATAGTTATAAGAGTACTTATATATGTTGCGTTTCATCACCGTTCCTTTGGCTTTACCTTAAGTTGAACATTGAACTTCCTCCTAATATTCTCAAGCTTAGGCAAACCCTTAGAGATAACAGCGCCTATGTAAGCATCTGGGACCTGAATAACGATTGAGCCATCATCGTCCTTAACTATCGATATCTCCTCCGGCGGTACATACTTTCTCAATACCCTCACGATCCTGCCAACCAATCTCTTGTCGCTAATGGCAGGGCTAATCCTACGTGATTTGCTGATGGGCGTTACAAATATCTCCTCACCAAACACATAAATCTCGTATTCAGTGACGTCATTTATAAAGTCCTTAACAATAACTACGGGCCTAGCAAGATCCTCCTCGCTCATGCCCTCGGGCACCTTAACTGTTAACTCAAGGCTATAGACCTTCTGAACCTCGCCATCCTTCATGTACAATACGGTATCAACTATGGAGGGAAGCATACCAAGCTCGGTCCTACCTATGAATCTTTGAATTGAATCTATCGGACTCGTTGCGTGAACGACGCCGACCATACCAACACCCGCCAGTCTGAGGTCTATGTATAATTGGAAGTCGGCCGTGTCTCTCATCTCGTCGAAGATCGTGAAGTCAGGCCTAGACAACAGCAGTAGGTCGTGAACCTCCTCAGAAGTTGCGTAGGTCTTTGATATCTGTGTTATCTCATTAGGCAAGATCATGTCTCTAGGTGATTCAACGGTTTTAACGATCTTACCAAGGTTCATGTAGTACTCTGCCAGGGCCTGGGCGAAGGTGGTTTTCCCAGCACCAGGTGGACCGGCTATTAGTATTCCCTCGGCCTGCCTGCTCAACCTATCGAGAACCTTTGGATGTAATGAGTACTCCTCAAGTCTTCTCTTAATTAATGGCCTAACCGCCGTTATCTCAATACCATCAGAAACAGGGGGTAGCGCAATGACTATTCTATACTCGCCGTGCTGGATTATGAGGGAATTCTCCCTCCTGATCTCAACCCTAGTATTACTATTGGCCATGAGAGACGCAGATATTAACTCCCTAACAATCCTCTCGAGGTACTCCCTACCAAGCGGTTCATTACCAAGAGGCACCAATTGCCAGTTACCTGGTCTTCCCTTCTTGGCGTATGGTATTGAACTCTCCTTTAGATGTACGGACATCGTGTCACCATCAAAGAACCTCTCTATCTCTAGTCGATCCTTGTGCTGTCCTATGAATAGTGTTTCGATGCCCATTGCATGGGCGATTTCAAGGCTCATCTCATCACTGGTTACCAAGGTGGCGCCCAGCTCCCTAGTCAGCTCCCTAATGATTTCATCCACTGAGTGCTGATCAGGCCTTGGTATTGACTTGGGGAATATTGACACGTACTCAACCTTTACATCTTCAAGGCCAAGCTTATTTATTGAGTCCATGATGTAGTTCAACTCTCTAATGCCTAACCAACCCAGTGCACCGCCAGCCCTAGCCTCGTTCTCAAACTTTCTAATTATCTCGGTATGTATTAATAACCTACCCCTAATGTTACCCTTTAGTATTGCTTCCTTTAGGCTTCCATCCAGAAACACTGATGTGTCAGGTACGTAAATATTGCTTATCTGCATCTCACTTATCGCTATATAATCGATACTAACACCCTTAATAAATGCTTTTGTTCATAATAACAGGAATTAATCATTACTAATAACCACAGTACCATCAGTGTCTAACCCAGCCTTTAGCACGGAACCACCAGTAAGCTCTATTGCCTTCTCAACCTCAGACTTATTGGTTAAGGCGATCATACACCCACCGCCACCCGCACCAGTTAGTTTAGAGCCAAGGGCACCCGCGTACCTAGCTACGTACACCATCTCATTCAATTGCTTAGTGGATACACCCAACGCATCCAGCAAACCGTGGTTTATATTCATTAAAACACCCATCAATTCCAAATCACCCTTTTCCAAGGCCTCCCTACCCTTCCTAGTGATCACGCCTATGGACCTTATTATGGGTTCAATCACGTCCCTCATGGACTCATACTTCCTCCTAACCATAGCCACTAAATCCTTGGTTGTACTAACCCTCGGTGTATAACCAATTATTAGTGGAATAGTCACACCAGGCTTCACAGGCTCCATTGCTGTGCTATTGCCCTCAGGCTTTATGTACATAATACCGCCAAAGGTAGCCATTGTAGTGTCTGTGGGACTCGCCGAACCCTGTACGTCCCTCTCAACCTGCCAAGCCAAACGTGCTAACTCACGTTTGTCAACGTCATAACCCAATTCCTTTACGTAGGCCAGTATTGTCGCCACGGCCACCGCCGCTGACGTACCAAGTCCAGCGCCCACTGGCATCTCTGACCGTATCATTAAGTCAATACCGACCTTCTTATTGAAGTATTCCATGGCTAACTCAACGGCTCTCTTGACATAACTAAGTGCGGAAATGACTGCGCCGTAGTCTGTTCTTGCGACTATATCACCATTCTCATGAATAGTCACAGAAATACCTGCCAATCTCAAGTCCCTTGCATTTATACTTACCTTGTTATCATCCCTTGCCTTTGCGGTGACGTATATGTACTTATTAACGGCCATTGCCAGGGCAGGCTCCCCATAAACAACAGCATGTTCCCCATATAGTATTACCTTACCTGGTGCCCTTACAGTAACCACAAAACCATGATAATTATGGGGAATTAAATTCTTCCATTAATATCTCATAAACACCAACACTGAGGGCACTGGGTAATGAGGACTAATGGGCCTAATGAAAAACTGAGTATGAACTTAGTTAACCTCCTTAATAACTAACCTAAAGTAGCATAATTACTCATTAACAGTGCGATGGGCTCTCCCTAGGTTAATTACCATTAAACCCAACGATAGAACTAACGGTATTAGGAACAGAGACTCCGTGTTCAACCTATATAGTTCGCCCGCCACATAACTACCTATTGTCTGTCCAATTAATTGAAATGTTATTAATAGGCTCATTCCGTAGCCCCTCCTATCAATATTAATCCTATTACCCAACTCGCTCTGTATTGCGGTCATGATTAATTGGGCACCAACCTGCAGAAGTAACATGTACCCAATGGTCGAGTAGGTATTTTCGAGCAAGCCTATTGCGCTACCCACCGTGTTAATAATGATCCCAGTAATAAGCAATTTACCTCTATACTTATCGACATAAAACAAGAGGAGGATGCCTAGTAATATGTAAGCCGCGTAGGAGGCGGATACAAGGTAACCCCAGTATACGGTGCTTAGCCCCAGCCTGTAAACAACGTATATAGGCAGTAATGTGTTGATGGGCATTACTGCTATGTACATTATTAATGTTGTTAAATACATGATTAATAGGTCACTTGGTAAATGAGTCATGTTACCCAAGGAGTAGTAGGAACGCAATAACTCCCTAAGGGAGATACTCCTTGACTTGTTGTTTAGGGTCTCCTTAATCGTGAAATGCCTAATTATTGATACGATCGTGGATATGGCTGCGGAAAATAGGTAGGCAAACCTAATACCAAGTAATCCATACTTGTTAATTAGGAGGCCGCCGATTGGCGGTAGGACTAACCACGGTATCTGGGGTAGTACGGATGTCACCAGAATACCACTGGCGTATTTTTCAGGCGGCAATGAGTCTATCAATATCGCCAGCAGTGCCGGTTGATAAAAGCCTGCGGCCATGCTCAGGGCATAGAATACCGCGAGTAATTGCCAGCTTGGTGCTATTACCATTAGGTACGTCGTTATTGTTATTAGCCAGGTACCTATGATTATTGATAGTCTGCGGCCCATGGTATCCGTTAGATAACCACCAGGTATTATCGTCATTAACTGCGCTACCACAGACACTGAGTAAGTCAAACCAATATCAACTGCATTGGCACCAAGCATTTTAAGGTAAATCGAGAAGTAGGGTGACGTCACCGCATTGCCGATGGCATAAAGGAACCAGGTAAGTAACAGTATCCCAACATTGCCTGTCACATAGTATTTAATGTTGCTCCTTATGCTCCGCAATAATGATCCCTTATTACAACGCAAGTGAAAATAATTAATTTTAAGGATTATTACTGCGTCATCAGTTGTTTTTGCTCTTCATCATTAATCAAGAGACCGTCGTCTCATCATATCAAATAATAAACTGCTTAAATCACTTAAAAATATTGTTATGATATTACGTAATAATGATCTTTCATTAACTCCATCACGTTTTTCTCATTTGTGCGTATTGGCATTACTATGGGCAATGTGTATGGCGTTGGTAATATCAACAGTCTCGAATTATTTTTCTCATTCAGTGATACATTAATGGGATTCCCATTACTACTATTTTCTGGGTTTCTCCTTACTGTCACCTGTTTCGCTTGATTTGAGGCCATTAATAGATTCCTTACTGTGGATATTATGGATTTTATTTCCATCATACATTTTTCAGATGCCATGAAGGGCTTAAATACCTGTAGGGTGATTAGAGTTCACCTGCTATATATCAAGTGTAGTGAAAAAAGTACTATATAGCATATATATTTTGCATAAAAGGATACCCGGTTAACTTAACGTTTTTCAATGGCACTAGCCCTCATGATAGCACCCCTGGTGCACACCAATTGGCAGATGCCGCACCCAACGCACCTGTTTGGGTCGATAATAGGCTTCTTACTTAGTTGAATGGCAGGGCAACCAATACGTAGGCAATCACCACAATTATCACAGTACTCCTCGTCTATCTTAAAAGCATGCTTGTCTGCATTGTCCAGGACATTTATTATGGCGATACCCCAGGAATTAACAATGCTCAGGAGAGCCTGTAATGAGTCCAGTGGGGCATTTGGATCGTAGTTAATAACCTTATACTCAATACCACCCCTAGTTAGTGAGTCTATGGAGTCCTTGCACTTGTTTCCCAAGGCAATAATTATCAGTAAATACTTGTTACTGTGTTTCATAATATCATTAATTATTTCTCCTTGGTTAATTAACGTACATGGATTCGAAACCACTATCAACCTGCCATACTCATACCTAGACCTTAGGTATGCTGATATAGCCATTAATGGGTTAGTCACAATGTCGACTATTTGATCAAAGTCTCTCGGTTCAAAAAATGTCGGTAGCATGTCGTAACTCGGCAATAACCCATCACTGCTGACCAAGTGTGCATATGCTGCATCAATCACAATCAACGATACCTCGCCGGAAACCTTATACTTTGATAAAAGCCATTCAATAAGCATTAATGGGTCTCCTTCTCTTCGAAAAAAGATCTCCTGAACGGCATCCCGCACTAAGTTACTATACCAATCACTAACGGCATCACTCATAAACTTACCCACATTGAGTTTCCTCGGTAAGTAATCACTGCTATCAATGACATATTTAATACCCACAACATCCCTAGGCAACGGGTTTACATACAATGGCAGCACCAGCGAATGATCATTAAACTTATCCATAACCCCCTTAACAAAGGGCCATGCCGACCCAGAAACAAGGATCCCATCGCCTTTCCCGATTATGTTGACGTTATCTTGGGAACGAATGAACACCTCCTTTGGGATCTCCCTACGTGCGCCACTCAGCAATCGATGAAGGCCCCACCTCATTGGTTCACTCCAATTCTTATTGAACGTTGGTTCTCTATGCCTAATGCCAAGGCCTCTTATTGTATCATCAACATTAAGCCAGGGCCCGAGCCTAATGATGTAAGGCGTCTCAAAGGCCTCACTATAGTCTCTACTTTCCCTGATCGCCTTGACCAAGGCCTCCCCGTCCCAGGGCTCCAGGCATGGCAAGCCCATCAACTCACAGTAAGGCCTTACATCGTGTAGATCGAAAACGAGGATTACGAGGGATCCCCTGACCCTAGCTACACCGAGGGCACCCAATGAGTTTAGGAGACCAAGGTCATCTGTTAGCACTGCGGTGTCTCTGAACATGCTGGAAAGGATCTCGGCCTCATTCATGGCGCCCTCCGGATGAACCTTAACGTTAAATACCTTGTTAATTACATATGAACCAGTGATCACTACATCGTTAAAAGAATCCCTTAGTATATCGGCGATCCTTATGATACTACTTCTTACCTCATGCACTGATTCCCGCCATAATTCACGGCTTAAAAAGGCTTATTTTTGTTATGAGATTGAAAGGCTTAATAACACTAAAATGCAAGAAATTAGGTATAGAATTATATGAAGCCCTGGTTCAACACAAAGCAAGTGATGGAGAAAGTCATCCTACTCCTTGCCGTATCTCTGGTTCTATTATCAATTAGCGTCAACGCCCTAGCGCCAACCGTGAACAGCACGCACTTCCTAATATATGACCTAGCTAATGCTGGTTCATCATATGACCAGGTCCTTGACAATTACCTGGAGCAAGCCTATTCACTATACACTGGCTTGGGTATGAAAATGACGCCGCCATGCAGTGGCAGTCAGTACACGGTATACGTAGTGGCGCAAGCCCAACAGACAGGCGAGGCTGGGATAACAGATATACAATACAATTACAATCCAAGCACTGGGCAAATTATTAGTTCCTGTACAATAGAGATAAACATAACCGCTGGCCTATCAGGCGACTTGTTGGAGCACACGGCTTACCATGAGCTTGTGCACGTATCCCAATACGCCTACGTGCAATACATAACTATTCCGCAGAGCTACCCATGGTACATAGAGGCCGATGCGGAGGGTACGGCAAGTTACTACACGAATCAATGCCCGCTAGCTCAGAGCTACTTCCAATATAATCAGTATGAGTATGATCCCTATGATTACTCTGGGAAACCCATAATAAACATGTATTATTACTCGGCCTTCGTTTATTGGCTTATTGCAAATGGTGTTGGGCCATCGACGATTGAAGAGAATGTATTTGCCAGTAGTTCCGTAGTGGTTTCTTGGCTTGATAATTACTACGTTCAGTACCTGCTCTCCTTAGTTCATGGACAGAACCTGTGCGGTTCAACCTACTATCCAAGCTTTCAATCAGTAGACATGAGCGGAAGTATGTACTCCCTCAGCGTAAGTCTTCAGGGATTGAGTGCCCAGTATTACGAGATCCAACTGCCGGCTACTGGCACGATTGAGATAACCATAGGCAGCGGGACAGTGATTAGCAATCTACAACTCAACTCGGAATTCATGGTAACCAATACGACATTGTATATGGTTCTTGCAAATCCAACAACAGGTAGTGAGGATGTAACAGTAACTGTTCAGTATGTGCCTCACATGGGAATTAAGGTGGTTGGTGGTGCGTATTACGTGGTGAGCCAAAAACTAAACCTTGAGCTATACATCACGTACCAAGGAAGCCCAGTGAGTGGTACTGCCTATGTTAATGGCACGGCGGTGGCTGTTAGTAATGGCTATGCAACGGTATCGTTTACTGGCATTACCTGGGGAACCTACACAATAAACGCAACCTACAATGGCGAGTCGGCACTAACTGGCATAACGCTTGATGAACCGTCAATGAGCATAATAACGCCCCAAACACTGTACCTAACAAGCAATAGTTTTGGTTACATGGTAGTAGGTGTTAATAATCCTAATGATGTCCAAGTCATTACTACAATAATGATGTCATCGCCACCAAGTCCCGCAAATCCATTTAAGCCAATGATCTACTTCATGCCTGGTAATGAATCCGTGACTTTAGATCCAGGGCAAAACTCAATAAGGTTTTATTTCATGGTGAATTCCACAGTGGTGAATGGGCAGGGTGACGTGTATTTATACGTAAGTCCATCAACCGCCGAATCCATTGTATACAGTATAGTCCCAATCCAGGTAAGTATTGCCAGTGTTAACTATGATATTAGCAGGAATTACACCATGGTCAATGTACAGGCGAGCAATATAGGTTCATTAACCACTGGGTTCCCAGGGCTAAGTGGCACGGTGTATGTTAATTACAGCACATATACAGTGGCCACATTTAGCATTAACATTCCAAGCCCTAATCTTACACTAAGCCCGCAAATCCTTGAGGTTGCCCCCAATTGGGTAATCATCAATGCCTCAGTACTCCTGCAGCCGGCTCAATCATGTCCAGGTTATCCACTTCATTATGTTGGGAATGTTTACGTAAATAACTCACTAATTGGAAACCTAGCAGTACCATGCGGCACAGGCGGCGGTGTATGGGGATTAATTAACGCGACATACACCGATTGGCGCGTTGCATTGACTGTGACAGGTACCAACATAAGTAACGTGATCAACATAACACCACCATCAATAACTATTACCAATTACGTGTGGAACGTTAACCGCACTGACATATATGTAAATGTCACATTAAGCGTCTCTGGCCCATATAGTTACTTGGTACTCGGACGCGTTGTTACTAACTCAAGTATTGAATCGATGTATACTTTATCTCCGAATGACACGTCTGTAACAATAAACACGGGTTTTAGTGCGTTCACTATACAAAGGCCAAAACTGATAATGAATCTCTCATCACCATGGCTCGTTATTTACCCGCAACCAATCAAGATAACACTAAATATAACAGCGCCTCAACACCTAGCCTACGCGGGAAATATAAGCATATACATAAATAATACATTATATAATCAGACCAGCGTAGATCTTCAACCGGGTGAGTCAATAACAATAAATGCGGAACTAAGTCCTGACGAACCGGGTCTCTTAAATATAACCATTCTACCCACGGATCTTCAGCCAATAAATATCTCCATTACATACGTGAAGCTCATAAATCTCCTAATACAGGCCATGCCGCTGGTCATTATCGGGAGGTCCGAGGTAATCAATGTCACGCTCATTGATGAACCAGCTACACCGATACCAATAAACATGACATTGCAGGGATGTAGTAATGAGTCCATGACAGTAATGGGAAATTACTCACTAACCCTCAGCTTCAATAACGAGTGTAGGCTTGTGGTCACGGCTAAATCATACACATTAAGTGCAATTAACGTGAGCTATTGGGATTACTTAAACCTGTGGCTCGGTAACGTGATCGCCTATTACAATAAAATGCCATTAATACTAAATGGGACGGTAACAGCCTACGCAACATTCCTAAACGGAACCAGGATCCCAGTGCCTGTGTTAATAAATGGTTCAAGTTCAATCTCTATACGAAGCCTCGGATCAATAAACCTGGTACTAGGCGTTACCTACCTTGGCGTCAGTAATAAATCAAGTATCAAAGCCTACGTAGTGCCACCCACCTACCTCCAGGCTAAGGAAGTACTCAAGGCACTGGGTGATCCCTCATTCCTTAACGCTACTGTAGGCAACGCAATAATGAGCGGTAATTGGAACCTAGTTAATGAAATAGTCAATGATTACCAGGAATCATCGAGACCGTATGATCCCCTGGCCCACCTCTCGAGGTATTTATTGGTTCAGGCAATATCAAGTGGCAATATCAGCAACATAACCCTGGTGAATTATCTACTCAGGTATGAAGCCGTGATTTATGCAACATTACTACTTATTGTTATAATATTCGTCATAATCATGCATAATAAAAGGATGAAACCCAAGCCCACACATAATAATTAAACCCTTCATCCTCGTTGAACGCATCCATAGATACCAGCGTCACCGCTCATGCCATTACGTGAGTCCCAGTTTGCCCTCAAATCTTAGGCGTTTATCGAATAATTTAACTAGGAAGAACGTGATGAAAAATAGGGCAGTGACTGTAATTACTGAGTAGAGTACTTGGTAAGCAATTGGTATTGGTAATTCTAGATATCCCAGGGCTGATTCACGCATTATAACGAATGGGTACGCTATTGGCGAATACTCATTTATTGGTAGTACATACTTATTGGCTTCACTGGGTATTAGGCCGCCCAGTGTAGGCATTAGGAACTGCATTATATCCGTAATGACCCAGTTTGATCTAAGTCTAATAACTAGCATTGCATAGATAGTTGATATGAAAAGAAGCTGGAGAGAGGCAAGCACTATGGATAATATGAATATGGCTGGGTCACGAATATCTATTACTAGGCTAAACACTACGTAGAAGCTTACCACTAGGGAGGCAAGATCAAGTAATGTATATATAGAGTAGGCGATTCCCCACCCCACTACGTGGGTTAGTAGATCGTTGGTTATCGACATGAAATTCTCGAGGACGCCCTCATAACTCTCCTCAATGAGTCCACTGCCGAACCCCCATAACCAACTTGAGTATAGGGCAAAGGCGTATGCAGCCCAGAGGAATAACTGAAGTATTTGCCTGCTCAGTGTTAATACCCCGAATCCTCTAAGGGTTAGTATGAAGAATGCGAGCCACAATGGCGCAGTTACTATGTTTATTATTATTGATGATGGTCTAGAGAATAGTAAACGCAACCCTCTCCAAACTTCAACCCCTAATTCCCTAAACACCCCTACTCCTGAGGTCCCTTTCAAACCTTGCATAGGAGGTCATCCCCAGTATGAGGTATATTACCGTTGCGAGCAGTAGCTCTGTTATGAGCATTACGTTACCGTGTCCAATCATTTCCAGGTACATTGAATAGAATGTCATGTACATGGGTAGTGCATAAATGAGTTCCTTGATCCATAGAGGCAGTACGTATATTGGGTATGTGGTTCCCGAGAGTATTGTTAATATTGGCGTTACTACATTCATTATAGTATCTGCATCATTAAATTTCATAATAAGCCCTACTATCAAGAGTCCAATGCCATAAAGAGGCAACAACCCAATAAAGAGGAGTATTAAGGCAATAACCAGCCTTACTATCCCTGTTATTCCGGCGCTAATGTAAATTATTGGTAAAGAGGCTATGGTAAAGGCGCCTAGGTTGACGACTATCATTACCATGGACGTGCCGAACAATATCACGTACATGCTAGTAGGTGTTGCAAGCAGGGACTCAAGTCTCCCACCATTTTTCTCTTCCCAAAGAAACCTAGCCCCTGTCTGTACCATGATTATTGACAGCATTAGTACCTCAAGACCAATGAATTGCCTTAGGAAGATCCCACTGGTTACCCTTACAAAGAAGGATGCTATAAAGGACATACCGCCAGCTATGAAGTACGGTAGTAGCACCAATAGTACTAAGCCACCAGGTTCCCTACTAATTATCCTTAATTCATTAGCCATAACCACATAAAGCACGTCTAACTTATCTATCCTCATTTCTAATCACCCTTATGAAGGCCTCCTCGAGAGATGGTTCATTAATCCTAATTTTACTTATTCTCAATCCCCTTGACTCAGCATCACTTATGATCCTGCGGAGCGTGTCGGTGGGGTTTACGGTTTCCTCACGTATGGTCTCCACGTGCTCATTAACCTGCGCCTCAATCTCAATTACATATTTTAACCCAAGCATATCCTTAATATCCCTTGGGGATCCCTCGATCACTATCGTTCCGTTGTTTATTATACCAACCCTGTCACAGACCTCCTCAACTTCCCAAAGGTTATGACTAGTAAATAGGATCGCCTTGCCCTCCTTTCTAAATTTCCTTACTAATTCCCTTACCTCCCTTGCCGATACTGGGTCAAGCCCTATGGTTGGCTCGTCGAGGAATAGAACCGGTGGATCATGCATTAAAGCCCTGGCGATTGCAAGCCTAGCTCTCATACCAAGTGAATACTCTTCGTAGGGCCTATTCATGGCATTCTCAAGACCAACCAATTTCATTAATTCCCTAGCCTTCGCCTCAGCGGTTGATTTACTTAGTCCATAGAGCCTACCGAAGTATGCCAGATTTTCGTACCCACTAAGCCTGGAGTAAAAACCCTTGTCTGGGTAAAGAACTAAACCTATGATGCCCCTAACTAAGGGGGCCTCCCTAACCACGTCATGCCCATCAATAGTTGCATACCCACCGTCTGGGATCAGTAGCGTGGTAAGGATCTTAACAGTCGTGGTCTTGCCCGCCCCATTCGGACCCAGTAACCCATATACCTCGCCCCACCTCACATTTAACGACAAGTCCCTTAAAGCCTCCACTACGATTTTCCTCTTTCTTATGAAACCAACACGTTCGTAACTAATGAATCTCTTCCTAAGGTTGGATGCTGCTACGGCGACACTCACACAAGGGCCACTACAGGGCTGTCCAAATAAAAATGTTTTGTCGTGAACCGCAGTTACCAACCAATTCAGCCTATTCCAAGGCAAAGGTTTATAAGCTGAGTATTCCTATGGGTATCGAATGAAAATACCGTTTTGTACCTTCTGCGTTAAGACTAGGGTGTTTTGCAACAAGTGCCAGTCACTGCTTGATAGTGGAGAATATTCTATGCTCGATGTAGACGTTAGTGATGCCCTTCTTAACATAGCCACCGGCAAGATGGAGGAGATCCTGAAGAACGTTGAGTATGTGAAGTCGTATGAAGTTGGCGACCTATTAATCGTGGTGCTTAAGGGCGTAAAGACGCTTCCTCGGGCCATAATACAGCAGATTGAGCACGATCTCGAGAGAGCATTGAATAAGAGGGTTAAGGTTGTTGAAAAGGGTGTTAATGTGAATGAGCTTGCTACGCAGTTGGCATCGCCGGCTCGAATACTCACGGTATCGACATCATGGCTTCCTGACGGTACCACAGAGACCGTTGTCAGAATAACAAGAAATGAACTTAGGCGATTGCCATTTAGACCAAGCGAGTTGGCTAAAGTTCTTAGTCAAATTAGCGGCACAAACATCAGGGTTGAGATTACTAGGTAATCACAATTTTTAAATTCCAAAAGTTTACCAATAAATCGTGAGTTTTCCGAGGAAAACCCACTGGACAAAAAACATAACTCCAGAGCTAGATGGAAAAGAAGTCGTACTAGCCGGGTGGGTTTGGGACATTAGGGACATTGGCAACATAAAATTCATACTACTCAGGGACAGGGAGGGCTTAATCCAGCTAACGGTAAAGAGGGGTACGGTACCTGAGGAAGTGTGGAGCACCGCATCATCACTAAACAGGGAGGATGCCATAGTGGTTAAGGGTATTGTTAAGTCCAGTAGGATTGCAAAGGCCGGTGTTGAGGTATTCCCAAGTGAGGTACACATTGTTGCTAGGTCTAAGGCTTTACCGATTGATATATGGGGCTCCGTAGAGACCGACCTCGACACTCGGTTAAAGTATAGGTCGGTGGATCTCAAGAGGCCTCTCAATTCCCTAATATTCAAGGCTGGGAGCGAGGTTACCCGTGCCGTTCGTGATTCCTTGTATAATCACGGCTTCATTGAGGTATTTACACCAAAGATAATAGTAACAAGTACTGAGGGTGGCGCTGAATTATTCACAGTGCAATACTTCGAGAGAGTGGCCTACCTAGCACAAAGCCCGCAGCTTTACAAGGAGGAGTTAACAGCGAGTCTCGAGAGAATTTTTGAAATAGCACCCGCCTATAGGGCTGAGAAGCATAATACCAATTATCACCTTAATGAGTTCATATCTGTCGATATTGAAGAGGCCTTTGCCAATTACATGGATGTTATGGAGATACTTGAGGACGTGATAATCAATGTATATGATAGGGTAAACAAGGCCTTTAACGACGAGCTAAATAAGTATGGAATAGAGATAAAGAACCCCAGGAAGCCCTTCAGGAGAATCACGTATGACGAGGCCTTAGATATGCTAGGTAAAAGAGGGTTAAAGATTGATTGGGGCGAGGATGTGCCGAAGAACGGCATGGAAATCCTCAGCGAAGAGATTGGGGAACCATTCTTCATAATACACTTCCCAACGGACCTAAGGGCGTTCTACACAAAGCCCCTTGACTCAGACCCAAGGATAAGCGAGTCCTTCGACCTCGTTATAGGCGGTTTAGAAATAGCATCAGGGAGTAGCAGGGTTCACGTTAAGGAGCAGTTAACAGAGGCGTTGAGGAAGAGGGGGTTGAACCCTGAAAGTTTTGAAAATCACTTAATGATTTATGACTATGGAATGCCACCACACGCAGGTTGGGGCATGGGCCTATACAGACTGCTAATGGTGTTACTGAGGAGGGATAATATTCGCGAGGTCGTGCTCTACCCAAGGGATAGATTTAGGCTTGAGCCATAGCTATATTATCTTTCTTCTCCCAATTACGAATACTGAGCGTAGGTTAATAGATATTACGTAGTTTCTGGCCTCGTTATTTGACGCCACAAATTCCTTACCTATTCGTATGAATCCGTGATAATCCATTAATCCCCACCTATACCCTAAACCGCCTTTTCTTAATTCAATATTAAGTGATAAGATCGATATTGCAAGTAATATCCAAGCCACTGGGTTACTTGGTAATTGCTGTATTGGTAATGACGCAACCAACGAACTCACAGTCTCTATAGAGGATGTTAACGACGTCTCAACAGGGCCTATTCGCTTAATGGATTCTGCATACAATGCATAGGGTATTACATTACCAACTAATGCCAATATTAATGGGTAATAAAGGTAATTAAGAGCCAGGGTCGATGCCGAGAGACTCCGCATTACTAAGTATGAGATCATCAGGGTACCTAGTGATTGACCAAGTACAAAGTTGATGATATCAACATCACCAATCCTTACAAGGGATATTGTGTATATGAGGTTCATAACCATGAGGAGCAACGCACCATATATGGAATCACCATAGCCTTGGAACAGTAGGTACAGTGCTCCAAGCAGGGTAATTGCTGATATTATGTACCTCGTGTTAATGCTCCTATTAGTAACGTAATCAAGGGCTATCAACGGTACTATATAGCTTGAACTTACAAGGGCTGTTAATCCACCAGCTCCACCTGACAGCTCAGTATATAGGTAAATAATCACGTAATTAATCGGTGATAACAATAAACCCTTGATTATTGATTCTCCATCATAACCA
This sequence comes from Vulcanisaeta souniana JCM 11219, assembly GCF_026000775.1. Taxonomy (GTDB): domain Archaea; phylum Thermoproteota; class Thermoprotei; order Thermoproteales; family Thermocladiaceae; genus Vulcanisaeta; species Vulcanisaeta souniana. The sequence continues at coordinate 2,068,595 of NZ_AP026830.1, forward strand.
TAGAATGGTAGAATTATAAGGAGTAACGCCACAGAGAATAGATAGCTTAGGGCGATTAGATTATTTATGCTAAATAGTCTAAGAGCTAGGTAAATAAGTGGGTATGACATTCCCCACAGGGCTGAGGCGAGCATTGCCAGTGCCAGATGTCGCTTAGTCATAGGGCTCACCAGGAATTCGTGGACTAAGAAAATGGCGAAGCTTTTATTGCTCTTGGTAATTAAAAATCTTTCTAAATCACTTTTTTAGAAGTCTGTGAGTATGATGGCATGCCATTCATGGTCATTCATTAATAACTTTTAACGAAGATTCATCATTTTAAATTATCAATGCATTATGAGTGTTGCCGACCTTTATCTGCAGCTTTGTCGAGGGCATGTATTGGTAATCCTCTGGTCTCAACACCGTATATGTACCATGCCAGCGCCGCTGCAAAACCCACGGCGTAAAGCACTAAGTTAGATAATAGATATGTATATACATTGGATGAGGCGAGTAGGTAGTAAATGAGGGAGATGTACATTATCCATGCAATGAACCTGACAATGCCAATCCAAGTCGCCCTGGTCCTAGTTGGGTATAGTTCTGGTTCGAGGAGCACCCTAACGGCCCAACCAAACTCACTAAATACCATGTTTAGAAATAGTAGTGCATAGAATATGGTAAGCGATGAGCTCATTTGATTACTGACTATTTTTCCATAGATCAGGAATATTGGGATCATGGTCAATAGGCCACCTAGGTATGAGAGCAGTGTGAATGTTTTTCTACTCAGTCTATCAACAATAAAACCAATGAGACCAGCTATGGAGGCACCCACGTTAGCCCACAGCAACACCTGCGTTGCTAAGACCTCATTGCTAGAGGTGGGTAATGATGGGAGGTACACTATGTAGTAAGCCATCAAACCATACGTGGTCAATTGAGACACTCCAAGGAGTGATAATATGAGTGTTCTAAACCATAATGGCGGGAACTTAATACCCTGAGTCGGAGTTTCCGTTAAAGTGTATGTCAATCCGTACTCGCTGGCCACTCGTTCAGCTTCACTGACCCTACCCTTGGCAAGTAACCACCTGACTGATTCAGGGGTTATTAACCTGATTATCACCGTTGCAATTAGGGTAATAACTGCAGCACTGATCATAGTGCCTGTGGCGGATAACTGTGAACTGCGCAATAGGGCAATTAGGAGGATTGCGGATGCTATTGCAGCTCCAACATTGTCAAAGTTAGTTATTAAAACAATTGCGGCACCCCTTTTATTATGAGGCATTAATTCCGTGGCGGCGGCTAACGCTGGTGGTTCCTCACCACCGACACCGATTTCTGCCAAGGCATACGACACTATGAATAATAAAAAAGCACTCGACCCGGGCACAACCCTTGATAAGTATATGGACAAGCCCATGCCCAGTAATCCCGCGGTGTATAACGACATCGTGTATACATATATGCCCCTCCTACCAACGACATCTGCTAGCCTACCCATGAAAACATTACCTACCATTAGGAATACAGGGCCCATGGCCGCGGAAACAGGAATGAGGAACCTAGGTATATAACTAGAGAAGTAGTAAAGGGTCATTACGCCACTGGTGGTTACGAAACCCCATATTAAGAACGTTAATGAATAACTCATAAACATCGCATAGTGAATCCCCGAAAATCTCACAGCCTCCTGTGAGCTGTCCATATCAATCAACCTGTTATTGTTAATTAATAACTAAGTTATTTTTAAGGATTACTCAAAACCTAAAATTAAATTAATAGTTCCTGGTCTCATTGATGCACCTGGTACTTTGTATTAAATACCATGAGTAAAGCCACTGGAAAGATCATTTAATTACCAAGAGGCTCCTTATTCGTGATTAACTAAATAAGCCCCCTAAATAATAAAACCATGAACGCGAAAACCAACATCCTAAGGTAAGTGGAGGGTCAGGTAATTTACAGGTATCCTTGTTCGGAATATAATTTATCTCCTAAGGATGCTTGGTATCGTCATTCCTCCGTTTCCTGTGGTATTTCTATGTTTAATCTCTTAAACCAACCCATGTAATAATTCTTTATCTTATTCCTAACCTCATCAACATGCTTTGGTAAGTCCATAGGTTCAAGCCCCTTAGCAAGATACTGAGAAAAGCGTGCTTTATATAGGTCTTCGTTCTCGCCCTTAAGCTTCTCGGCATACTCAGCAATGTGTTTACCCTCTGCCCTATCATCTTCAGGAAGTATATCCTCACTATGCGGTACTTCAAGCCCAGCATCAATTGCGCCCTTCAGTACAGTAAAAATGCGGGTGCCCTTGATGGGCCTGTGAAGCCCAATATCGAGTATGACCTTCTTAATGCCCTTTAATAATGCCTTATAACCAATTATTAAACCCACTAGGTATGCACTCGGTGTGTCCTTCAAGCCTCCCTTCCAACCGAAGCCCGGTAACTCCTTGGATGTGGCGCTCACGATAACCTCATCACCCATTACCCTGGGCACAACGACCTGGGCAATTATGTACCTATTCGTCCTCCTAACAACAAGCCTAGGCAAACCACTCTTAATCATCTCCCTACGCCTGTAGTAATTAGTCTTGCCCTCCCTTCTACGCCTAAACTTAACCTTGTAATGACCAGTCCTTGCCATGTTCGTAAAGCCAAGAATATAATTACTTAATAAGCATTTCTAGGATAGGGGTATATGTTTTACCGTTGTTGCTTAATAATGTTATTACTTACTAAATACGCCTTGAGTGAGGCTACGCTGTCAAACCTGCCGCCCTTAACCTGCAGGTAGAGCTCCCTCCAGGTCCTCGCATCAATCAATCCCATTCTCTTCAACGAACTCAAGTACCTCCTCATAGCCCTAATTTTTCCCTTCCAAACCTCCTTAGGATCAAGCCTTGCATACTTACTACCCCTCCTACTACCAACACCCCTTCTCCTACCTTTTCTTCTCTTCTCATGCAGCTCACGCCACCTACCCCTACTAACACCCCTGGCATACTCAGCGTATATCAAACCCTCCTTAATCAAAGCCCTAACATCAGCCTTTGTGGTAACCTCCTCAAGCCTATCAAGAGCCTCAGGGCTAATCCTAACCCGTGATTCGCCAACGCCAAGTACCTCAGCGGCCAATTTCTTAACGTCAACCATCAGTGGCTTGTTGCAAACGCGGTTTTTAAGTGTTTACTTAACGCATTTGCTCCCATGCCTAATATGCTATGTATGTGTATTATGCTATTAGTATTTGGGTAGGCATTAATGTGTTCAATCGACGAGCTTATTGCCTTGGCTGGTGATAGGTTGAGTGTTGGTTATATTGGGTCTATGAGGTTTATGGATGTTAAGGCTGTTAGGGGTAACTTGAGGCTTGGTGGCTATATGCTGCTTAAGGTTCACGGTAATTTAGATGTGGCGCCTAAGTGACGGCATTAACACCGTCACCAACAATTGCCGAATTAACGAGTGAGTTAGCCCTTGGGTTAATTGAAGGATTAAAAACCATAATCAAAGGCCACAGCACGGCGATTGAAGGACATAGTAAGTCTGTTCTGTATAGCACTTATAATTTAATATAATCTAACATTAACAAAGAAGGATCGCCATAATTCTCGTTAATAGTTTTACCTTACTTAAAATAACATTACCTGAAGCTTACTATGGCGCGAGCAGTACTTTGCCCGCTCTATCCTCAGCCTTAAACATGGTATCGAATGCCTCCCTAACCCTGTCAAGGCTCATTTTTGAGTAGATTGGTGCCTTGATCCTGCGTTTACTTAGCAGGTCAAGTAGCTTAATGAGCTCGGCCCTGGTACCACCCGTTGAGCCTATTACGGCGACTTCCCTTGAATAGAGTGACGGTAGGCTAAGTGTAACATCACCACCAGTTAGTGCGCCCGCCGTTACCCACCTACCGTAACGGGCAACCAATTGGAAGCTTAGGTTCCAGGTTGCTTGACCAACGGCATCGACCACTAAGTCGGCGCCAAGCCCATTACTTAACTCGTTCACTAAGGTTTGGACCTCCTCCGGCGTCACTACGTAATCAGCGCCTAGCTCCATCAATGCGCCCTTGACCTTGCTTGCCTTACGGCTTACCGCGATTACGACAGCACTGGCCAGTTTTGTGAATTGAACGGCATAGCTACCCACGTTACCCGTGGCCCCGAACACAACGACCAACTCACCAGGCTTTACACCAGCCCTATCAAAGACCATATGCCAGGCGGTTAATGCACCGACGGGTAGTGTCGCCGCCTCATCGAGACCGACACCCCTTGGTATTTTTAATACATTGGTGGTAGGTACCACGGCATATTCCGCGAATCCGCCATTAGTGACAACGCCTATTAACCCGCTATTCACGCACAATTCCTCATGGCCAACCAGGCAATACCTGCAGGTGCCATCGAATAACCTGTTATAGATCACAACTTCATCACCAACACCGACACCTCTAACATTGGAGCCGACCTCCTCAATCACACCAACAAACTCCGCACCCGGTATATGCGGCATTGGCTTACCACCCCTATTAATTGTGAAGTAGTCCACTGGGTTAACACCCGCATACTTAACACGCACCAACACCTCATTCGGACTAGGCCTTGGCACCTCAACATCCATCACACGCACATTCTCCATGCCAGGCCTATCGAAGACAACAGCACGCATCGTATTATTTCGTAACCAACCATAATTTAAAGTAGTATGCGGCAGTTTTCAAATCCTCGACACACGCAGTATGGTGTAAATGCCCATCGCTGCCGTGGCCGCGGCAACCGTGAGCTTAATATGGCGTTCTGGGAGCCTTCTTTGGGTAATTGTACCTAAGTAAATGCCAATCATTCCCCCAAGGCCCATGGATAATCCATTAATTACGTCAGGTGGATAACCAAGGTACGCGTATGATAGCACCCCAATGAGGGATACTACCAAGGTTACCATTAGCGTTGGTCCCGAGACTATATAGGCTGGTAACCCCATGGGGCCTATCAATATTGGTGACAGTATTGATGCACCGCCTATGCCATAGGCACCGCTTGCCATGCCTACCAATACTGTAATAATCACCAATAATATGGTGTTGACCCTGTAGGTGTTGCTTTTGTTCGTTGTTATGACCAGCGATGTCTTGTCACGGCTGCACCGCACTACAGTCTCATATGTGCGGACCCGCCTTATAAGTAAAGTGCTACTTAAGATAAGTTCCGCGGCTAATGCCAGTAGTACGGCGCCCATGAAGTAGGAGAATGTATAACCGCCGGTTAGGTAGTGTCCTCTTAACCACGTCCCCACCACAGCCCCCGCTGATGCCCCTATGACTAGGATTGACGTGAACGATGCGGCGATCCTCCTTTCACGAAAGTACTCGTGGATGCTCAATGGTATTGAGATTAGGTTGTACAATAGATTTGTGCCGCTTATCACTGGGTTCACGGTATTAAGGATGCATGATTGTATCGGTAGCAATAAGTAAGCTCCGGATATTCCTCCCTGAGACGTTATGAAGGATATCGCCAATGCCGCCATGAACAATTCAATTAATTGGGGCAGGTTAATACTCATGCAGCCTCAATTATCCTTTTATCAATAAATCGTATTAAGCTTTATTCCATGTACCTCAGAAACTTATTTTCAGGGAGGTACGGCTCTCCCTCTTTTCACCAGGTATGTTGAGCTTTCACCAATCCGATGCCAACTTAACCTCCTTACCTTTCCTAGCCATTACATACGAATACGCGGACAATGCCGCGATAACCCCCGCGCCGCGGCAATGACTGCCTGCTTATACGGAGATACGCATACATCCCCACCCGCAAATAAGCCCTCAGTACCTGTCCTACCATACTCATCAATCACTATCTCACCTTTCTCATTCAACTTAACTAGATTACGCACGAAGTCCGTCTTAGCCGCATAACCGATCTCAATGAATATAGCCTTAACGGGTATCTCAAGGACCCTCCCCGTAACCCTATCCCTCACAACCACAGACTCAACCCTACCCTTACCCTTTATTTCCACGACGTCATGCCTAGGCATTAACACTACCTTACCGCTATTAAGCACTAGGTTCATGAATCCATCATCATTCACAGGCCCATCACCGGGGAATACCCAGTAAAACCTATTACAACGTTCATCGGTATTTCGGCAACCTCATAAGCCGGTTCTCCCCAGGATATAAGCGCCACGTCCTGCCCACGGTATAATGCGGCGTCACATATCGTGCAGTAACTCACGCCCTTACCCTTAAGCTCCTGCTCACCAGGTACGCCCAAGTCCCTTGGCGTCTTGCCGAATGCTAACATCACGGCTATGCTCCTACTCATCACCACTGGCGGTTTTTACAATGAAGTCACCCTCATCAACCTTATCAAGCTTAATAACCTCATTAAACACGACCTCAGCACCGAAAACCCTAGCCTGATTCTCAACCCTCCTAACCAAGTCCAACCCTTTAATACTGATGAAGCCGGGGTAGTTCTGGACCTCATCAGTTAATGACAACTGACCTCCAATGTCCTTATTAATGACCAGGGTCTTCAACCCCTGCCTAGCGGTGTATAGCGCCGCGCTAAGCCCTACTATGCCCGCGCCTATGATTATAACGTCATAGATATCAACATCTCCATCCATCGGTATTGCGGCTTAATCCTGTTTATAAATCCTCTTTACATGTTCAATGAAAATATTGATTTTTTATACATATAATCAGTAATTATTTATAAGTATTTTTAATTAGAAATATAACGAGATAACGCAGAATCACAGTGGCTTAACCTCGTACTTACCATCGGGGTAGACAATCGCCCTGGCCCTCCTTGTCGCCCAGCAGGAGAAGACTATACCTATTGCGAAGGTTGCCGGGTGCCTATATGTATACTCAATGTGGACGTCTAATGCCGTTACCTTACCCCCGGTTCCATGAGCACCAATGCCCAGTTTGTTAATGGCATCAAGTAGTGCATCTTCGATCTTCGCAATATCAGGATTACTATTCCTAGAACCAACAGGTCTCAGTACTGCCGCCTTCTTACCAAGCTTTGCCGCAACGTCTAGGTTGGAACCAATACCAATACCGACAATGACCGGTGGGCATGGCATTGGCCCTGCATCTATCACTGCATTGAGTACGAGCTCGGGTAGTCTTTCCCAAGCATTACCTGGTGGCACCACGAAGGCTTTACTGGGCAGTTCAGTGCCACCACCCTTTGGTGTATAGATAAGCTCTAGGTGATCCCCATCAACTAACTCAACGTCAAAAACCGGTATTCCGATCCCGGTATTATCCCCTGGGTTTTTCTCCGTCAGCGGATCCACGGAGTTAGACCTTAATGGTAATTCCTTAGTAACTTCCCTAACGGCCTCCGTAAGAATTGGGAATAATTTACTCCTGATTGGGAATCCATCGCCTAACTTTATGAAGAATGTTGGGACTCCAGTATCCTGGCAAACGGCAGCCGTGTACTTCTGTGCTAGCTCAATATTGGTTAATATTGCGTTCAGCTGAACCTTGCTTGGTTCATGTACCTCAATCCTAACGGCATTCCTTAATGCATTAACTACGTCCTCTGCTGGCGACACACTTGCCATCCTCACTATTTTCTTCGCTGCATCCTTTATTGCATCCTCAAGGCTTGGCATGGGTGCAGTACCGATTTACTTGTATTAAAGCTTTAATCCTATGTTTGCTTATAGAAAATACTTAGGAGAATACTTAATTACACCCAGCCTGGGACTTAATTGGGGCATATGGGTACGTATCACCTTAAAACACCGATATCGGATGATGATATCATTAAATTAAGGGTTGGCGACACAATATACGTAAGTGGGGTCCTGGTCAGCGCCAGGGATGCTGCACACGTAAGGATGATCGAATTACTGCACAAAGGCGAGAAGTTACCCGTGGACCTTAGTGGTGGCGTTATTTACCATGCAGGACCCGTGGCACTTAAGCAAGGTGATACTTGGAGGATCGTTAGTATGGGCCCAACAACGAGTGCCAGGATGGATGATTTTGAGCCGGAGGTCATTGAGAAAGCGGGTGTTAAGTTGGTCATTGGTAAGGGTGGCATGGGCTCAAAGACGACAGAGGCTATGAAGAAATATAAGGCGGCTTATGCAATATTCACAGGCGGAGCAGGCGTCCTAGCAGCCCAAGCAATAAAGAGGGTTATTGGTGTCAACTGGCTTGATCTAGGTATAGCGGAGGCAATGTGGGTTCTTGAGGTTGAGAATTTTGGGCCTTTAACGGTAATAATTGATTCATATGGTAATAATTACTATGAGGGATTAAGAAAAAGTGTTAGGGAGAAGGTTCCTGACCTAAGTAAGGAAGTCACGAATGTAATAAAGAGCGTAATTAAGATATGAATTAAGCACTGCGACGTAAAATCCTATTATTTTTCCTTACTCCCCTACCTTACTAGGTTTTTTACCATATCATGTTCGGTAACAATACCCATTAACCTACCGGCCTCAACGATTGGTAGGGAACTAATGTTATTCCTTCTCATGAGCTTAACGGCATCTAATACCGACGCACCGCTGTCGATGGTTATTGGGTTATGGCTCATTAGCCTAGAGATGGGTATATCGAAGTCCACCCGTCCCCTAAGCCTATAGTACTTAATCACATGCCTCAGTATATCCTTTACTGAAACCACTCCAAGAAGCCTGTCTCCATCTGTTACTAGTAGGTGTCTAATATTATGCTTTGCCATAATGCCCATGGCGTCCTTCAATGTAGTGTCCTCACCCGCAGTAACTGGCTCCTTATTGGCTATCTCATGGATTTTATATCTGGCGAACAAGTGATCAGGCGATTTGGCAACGACATCCCTCTCAGTGATAATACCCACTAATTCCTTCCCACTGAGTATCAGTGCAGCGTCAACATTGCTATTAGTCATTTTCTTGATCACTTCCATTGCATCATCATTTTGCGAGGCAATAATGAACCTGTCATTACCGTACTTGTTCACGGGTTCCCTCATGGCATCATCGCCATTATTAACTAAACCGTTTATTATCCCAAGCGCAGTTAGTATAAGTCTCAATGAACCGCCCTCGAGGATAGGTATATGCCTGAACCCGTGATCAACCATGAGCTGCACCGCGGTTGTTAATTCCTCATTATGATTCATAGTCACCACACCGCCTGTCATTAACTCATGCGCAATCATTAATAGAAATCTCACATTTCCCCAGTATAAGCATTTCTAATCATTAAACCTATATAATACAATTAGACCCATAAGATTTATTTGAAGTTATATCAAACAATGCTAATGCAGGTAGTTAACGTAAGTGTTCTCGGCCCAGTGACGCTGCCAGAATTCTCGAGGGAATTCCAAAACACCATGACAAAGTTTGGGGTTTTCCGTGCATTCATTGCTGGTTCATGGATTGACTTCGGTAGTTACATGCCAGTCAAATCACCAATAAACGGAGAGGCAATAGCGCAGGTCAGTAAGTTGGGTGCGGAACACGTTGACTCTGCCATAGAGAGGCTTCACTACTCATGGCCATTGCTCAAGGCAATACCTGCCCATAAACGCGCCGACATGCTGATAAAGGTTGCGGACTTCATTGAGGAGTATAAGCAGTTGTTTAGGGATGTCTTAATCATTGAGGGTGGAAAGCCCATTAATGAGGCTGAGGGTGAGGTTGAATCAACAATAACCAGGCTCAGGATGATTCACCAGGACCTGGGTAGATTATTGAACGTAGGTATTCCAGGAGAGTATGGGGTGGGCACGGAGAATAAGTACGCAATTGTGGTTAGGGAACCTATAGGCGTGGTTGCGGCGATAGCTCCATTCAATTACCCATTATTCACATCAATGGTTAAGGTGGCCACAGCCCTCCTGGCCGGCAACCCCGTAATATTCAAGCCATCGAGTTACACACCAATAACCGGCGTGTTAATAGCCAAGGCAATTGAGTACGCCGGACTCGGTAATTACTTCGCCATGGTCACAGGACCTGGCGCAGCTGTGGGTGATGCCATGGTTACTCACCCACTGGTTAGGGCAATCACGTTGACAGGTAGTACGGAGACCGGACTTAGAGTCATGAGAATGGCCGGATTAAAGAGATTACAGCTTGAACTTGGCGGTAAGGCGCCAGCCATAGTCCTTGAGGATGCTGATCTAAGGGACGCCGCCAGGAAAATAGTCACGGGCTCACTGAGGCTCTCCGGCCAGCGTTGTGATGCAATTAGTAGGGTTATTGCCATGGATAGTGTAGCTGATGAATTGATTAATTACATAGTTAAGGAGGTTAACGGTTGGGTTGTTGGTGATCCACGTGATCCTAAGGTTAGGGTTGGCCCGCTCATTGATGCCAATGCTGTTGAGAGAGTTCACTCAATGGTTGATGACGCACTGATGAAGGACGGCAAATTAATTTATGGCGGTAAGTACTGGCTTACATACCATGAGCCAACCGTGGTTGATAACGTTAGTAGGAAGTCAAGGCTTGCGATTGAGGAGACCTTTGGACCAGTAATACCTGTCATAAGGGTTAAGTCCGTTGATGAGGCTATTGAGGTGGCCAATGAGGTTATGTACGGGCTTGACGCCGCGGTCTTTGGGCGTGACGTAGGCATGCTGTGGAGAGTGGCTAGGTCATTAGAGGTTGGTGAGGTTACAATAAACGACTTTCCAAGACATGGTCTTGGTCTATTCCCATTCGGTGGCGTAAAGGAATCAGGATTCGGCAGAGAAGGTGTGGGCTTCAGTGTTGAGGATGTAACGGAGTTAAAAACCATAGTAATAACGCATGGTTGAGTATTGAGTGAATCAGCCCCTGACCCATTAATCATTCTTGTTCATTCACAGCTTTGCCTTCATCATGGCGTAAACACTATAAATTTGGAATTAAAATCATTTACTTTAATGAGTACAGGGAGGGAGAGGCTTGTTAGGGCATTGATAGCGTTATCTGGGGCTGGTGTGTTTACGCTGGACGCGCTTAGGGGCTTGTCTGGTGTTGGTGATTCCATGATTAGTGAGTTCGTGGATTCCTTGATCAATGATGGCGTGCTATCAAGGGTTGGGGAGAGCTATAGGTCTAATATGCCGCCGCATAGATTGATTAGGTATTTCGTGGGTAGGGGCATATATGTGGATCTTGAGTCGATCTCTGGGTACTTGCCTTGGGATGAGTTTGAGGCTTTGATTAGGCTTGTGTTTGAGGAGTGGGGATTCAATGTTGTTAGTAGGCTTAGGGTTCCGGTGGTTGGGACTAGGGTTGAGTTCGATGTTATAGCCTACAGGAGACCCAGGGTTTTTCTTATCGAGGCTAAGCGTTGGAAGAGGGCCTCGTCGTCGATACGGCGGATCGTAGGTAGGCACCTAGAGAAGGTGGGGTTTGTTGCGAGGGAACCTGAGGTTTTGATGAGTAGGGTCGGGATTGGCTGGGGTGAGGCTCTGTTAATACCCGTGGTTATTACGTGGCATAGGGCATTAATGGAGTTAATAGATGGGGTTCCAGTAGTCAGTATTTATCAGGTTAATTCCTTCATTAATGAGCTTGATGGGATAATTGACAGTATAAGGTTATTTAGAGTGTCCTGGAGGCACGTATAGGTTCGTAATAGCTGTGATGATATTGATTTTTCCTGCCTGTTGTATGGCCGCATGGTGATTGTGAATTAGCCGTTGAAAATCACTTAGATGTATATGGGTTCATTATTATGTGTTGACATGCTTGTTATTTCTTTTGCGTCGTGATTTTGGCATAGCATTCTGGGCATGCGTAGACCTTGAAGGTCATGCCTAGTTCCTTAACTTCGTAATCAACTATGTAGTACGTCCTGGTCCTTCTTAGGCAGAAGAAGCAAATTACGCCCTTACTACTCGTTTTCTTCATTATTCTCTGGTTGTTCCGTTTCTTCTTCGCTCTTAAGCATAACTGTCATGCTCATTAACTGATCAATGTCTGGGTATAGATTCTCTATGGCTTCTGGCTCTTTGTATAGCCATGTGCTCATTACCAGTAGTATTGCACTGACTAGGTACATTACTGAGGAGAAGCCTGAATATGCATTAATACCCACAAGTAGCGATTGCGTTGTTGAGCCATCACTTAGGTATACCTGGGTCGGTATGGGTAGTGCGAATATGAATGCTATTATGAGCATTAGTATTATGCCGAAGAACAGTGGGTCGGATATGTCGATCCTGCGGTTCTTCATGGTGACCAGGAGTGTCATTGATATTATGATTCCTATGAAGATGAGTATTGGCGATAGGCGATCGATCATGTCCACGAGTGATGAATAACCCTTAACTGGTGTCAGTAATAGTAGACCGTTAGTGTCATTAATTACTAGCCTCACACCTGGTGTTACATTGATTGCCTCGTTTACCTTAGGTATTACTGCACTGGGTATTATTGGCAATGCAACCCTTATATTAGACATTATGAGTATTATTATACCAATTACAATAAAAGCAATCGTAACTTTCCTCATTGTCTATCGCCTAAAGAAGCATCACCTTGTTTTAAGGTTTTCTCTATCAATTTCTAAATCACCACCCCTAATCAAGCCCCTAATGATGCCTTTCATGTAGTATATTAATGAGTAATCATTATTGAGCCACCTACCCACGCTATCAAGCAACTGATCAACGGGATTCTTTACGAATAAGGGCTCAAGTAATTTCCTATTAATGTCGAGCCGCCTTATTACGTTGGATGGATCTGCCGAGAACGTTATGAAGTCATAAACCCTAGCCACAGGTATTGCGGAGAGCTTCGTTGACCAATGCAGTGACAGAGGCACCCTATACATCTTAACCTTAAGCATTGTATTACCGCCTATTATCACGTCATTACCAAACGTCTGAAACAAATCAATGGACTTCATGCTCCTGCTCACAACCTCATTAATCATGCCCACAAGGGCCCTCATCTCCTCATCCCCAATGGCCTTAGTTAATAAAGCCATAACCTTAAACCCATTCATACCATCAAATACCACTGCATTATTGGCCAAACCAACATACTCCAGTACCGCACGCACGGCAGCAACCATTAAGTCCATTAATTCAAGGCCCCTGTCATGCATCCAAACCTTCCTTCCACCCTTCACATCTATTATTACGGTATCAATACCCTTGGTTAAAACCGTGTTTACCGAAGCCATGAAGTCAATACCGCCTATCTTAACGAACCTTATTAATTCATCCTTGTCATTAATTATTATTGGTAATCTACTTCCATCTTCGTGGCTTACCTTAGTCATTAAAACCGCAGAATCACCAACCTGCTTAATAATGGTAATCCTCCTATTCGCTAGAAAACTGAGCATTAGATCGCCGACTATGTCATAGTACTTAAGCGGCCTAACCGATGGCTTAAGCACCATGGGTATCAACATCTTAGGCATTACCAATCACCCCCGGCCTATAGTAATAAACTAACTTGCCAATTACCCAGTCCCTAATCACGGCAACTGCAGCGTTCCTAGTATTTACCTTACCACCCTTCACTAATAACCCCCTCCTCCTTCCAATTAATTCCAGGAGTTCCATTGGATCTTCCGCATCAACACCATACCTATCCATAAACGCCTTGGGGTTGAATGTCTTAATTCTCATTATTAACTTTATCGCCGGTGGTACAGGGTCATCGATCTTTGAGGGATCTATGGCACCCTTAATAATCAGCAATGCCTCATCCTTAATTTCCTCTGGTGGTATGACACCGGGCGTGTCTATGACTACTAGCCACTGCTTGGCCTTAACGACTTGCTCGCCAATTGTCCAGCCAGGTATTGGGCTTGTCTCTGCAACGTGCCTGCCCCTGAGGTAGTTAATAATTGTTGATTTGCCTACATTTGGGTAACCAACCACTGAAATCCTGACCGGCAACTTGGGCGCATGTTGTTTAATACTGGTAATGAGTTTCCTGGTGCCCAGCCTATTCTTTGCACTTATGAATACCGTGGGGTGTTCCCTCTCTAGGTATTCCTTCCATTCCTTAAGTATGTTCATTGGAACGAGGTCAGCCTTATTAATGACTATTATTAATGGCTTACCCAACCTGTTGAGTAGTTCCTCTAACTTTCTATTCCTAGTCTCCATCGGGTCCCTCGCATCGACAACCTCAAGTACTAGGTCACTTAACTCCAGGACACCCCTAACCCTCCTCCAAGCCTCGCTCTGACTTACCCTGCTCATTTCTCGACACTGTGACTATGTAATAATGTTTAAAAATATAAAACGTTCCTTAACTACGTGGCCCTTGAGAGACCAATACCATCAAGGCTAACCCTATTGAGACTTAGGAACCAGGAGAGGCTGTATAGGAGTATCAAGAAGACCGTGGAGGATGCCAGGAACGCCACCATACAGAGGATAAGGGCAATAATACCTAAACTAGAGATAGCGAGAAAAAGCGTCTATGATGAGTTGGGAAGAGTGTCATTAATACTCAAGGCAGCAGTATCAAGAATGGGCATAGAGGAATACGGTAAACTCAGCGAGGTCATAAAACCATCTGTGGACGTTGAATTCATAGACATAACAATGGAAGGACTTAAGTTCAGGGGATTGGAATTCAGGGGTGTTTTAAGCCCTAATTACGGTATTTATGCAATACCGCCAGAACTCGACAGCGCCCTATACGGAATATACAGTAACTTTAAGGTTATTTCGGAAATGATGAACTTAGAGAACCTATTCTACACATTACTTGCCAGGATCAGGGAGTACCAAAGAATGGTCAACGCCATAGACAACGTACTACTACCCAGGATAATGGATAACTCAAGATTCGTCAGGCTTAAGCTCGACGAAGATGAACGTGAGGAATTCGTTAGAAGAATAGTAATTAGCAAGCTCCTCGAGGCAATGGGCAGATAAACACAAACAAGTAAGACTTAAGTACCTCCTTAACGGTCCCATACTACAATGAAGAAAGGAGGGATGTACGGATTGATGACGAGGGATTTGAACGCTGAGATAGCCTTAAGGCCCCCTCCTCAGGTAATAATGATTGTAGTGATTGATCATGAGATTTGATCTAAGGAGGGTCATCATAGTATATGCAATTGAATTACTGGTACTTACGGTACTATCAATAATTGGTTTCTACATAGGTCCTCTATTCGTAAACGAATCTATGATCACATCGCTAGAAAACGAACTAAGGGGCGCCACAGGACTAGGACCGAATTATATATTCCTCCATAACCTCGTAATAGATACCCTAATGGCAATTCCGGTGGTTGGTCCATTCTTCTTCGTATTCACCCTTGCAACCACCGGGTTCGTATTGGGCGTTTTCGTTTCATATGCGCTCAATTCACCAATAGGTCTTGTACTATCATTACTTGTAACAATGTTTTTTCCGCATGGTATAATCGAGCTCTTCGCCTATGCTTTCTCCACATCCGGTTCATTACTATTCACAGGTGGAATCATTAATACCATACGAAGAAGAGGGTCGGTGAATAGGGATGGGGTTATTGCCTTCATTATTTATTACGTAATTTCAGTGATCCTCCTCTATATTGCTGCAAATGTTGAATATTTCGAAATAACAGCACTGAAGGGGATAATAAGTGGCATGTTTAGTTAGCCGTTCAGGTTTTGATACATGAAACTCTGTGTCATTAGGTTTTGTACAAATACTGGTAATTGAATGTTATTGGTAGTATCGTCATAAGCCCCACTCACTGAGTTATAACCTAGCATGAAGAGTATCGGCAGGTTTGGTAGGTTGGAGGGTACTTGGTAAGTTAGCGGTGTTGGTGTTAGGAATGGTTGTACGTAGTATCCATTGATAACAGAGACAATCATTGCCTGATACGCATTGCTGGAAACGTACGGTTCGTACTCACCCACGCATTCTGAGGCATTCACGTTAATACCCAACTCATTAAGCATTTCCTGTATTGTGGATATACTTGTTAGATTGGCTACATTGGTCGTATTGGCACCGATGAATGAACCAACTTTACTAAGGAATAGTAGTGCGTTGTCCATATTTGTTGAATTATGGTACAGGCAATAGGCCACTGAGGCCACATTTGCCTCAGCCAATACCAATGGTGATGAAGAACCAGTATAATTGAAGGAGAGTATGTTAAACGCTATTTCGTACTGAACTAATCCCTCTTCTGAGGTACTGAGTATATAGTTGGTATTGATTGCGGAGAAGTTTGTAGCTGGTGGCATAACAGGGTTATACAGGATCAGAACCTTAATTGGTGCTGTGTTTGATCCGTAAACCAGACTATAATTCCTGAAGACATTGTATATTCTTGATGCGCTAAGTAGTTGGAAGTATGGCGGCCACGCAATAACACTAGCCCCACTAGATGTACCAAGCGGGTATACTATTATTGGTGTTCCTGTGTGTAGTTTTGACGGTGGTGCAATGACCCTTGCTAGTATGAAGTACGTTAACACCGCAGCCAGCACCAGCACCAGTGCAAGTATTGCAATGCTTATTGCCTTGTTAATGTTCATCTCGGAATCATAGGTGCCTGGATTTATTAAGGATTACTCACGCATTAATGACGTTATAGAAATGTTTAAATTATTGGTAACTCCACGGTATGCAATGGCAATACCCAATGTTGAGAGACCAAAACCAGCACTTCATGGACCAACCGTGCCCGTATGCACTTCATGCGGTAAACCAATTAGACCATATGAAAGAGCCACGCACTTCCTATGCCCAAACTGTGGTAAGGCCGAGATATGGAGATGCGAGCACTGCAGGAGAATAGGAAACCCATACAAATGCCCAGTCTGCGGCTTTGAGGGGCCCTAGTCACATTAATACTTGCAATATTTACCGTTTATTCCCACTTCAATACTAATCTTAAGTAAAGCACTATTACTCATAATCTACCGTAATTCCCAACTACACAAAACATGAGCAATAGTACCCCTGTTATCCTCCAACATGACGACACTGAACCTAACAATGTATTTTGATCCAATATTCCCTTTTTCCAAGAAACCTCCAGGCAAGTACAGAATGGTGCGGCCGCCGGGATTCGAACTTACCCCGTACGCCCAATCGGACGCACGGCCGGGTTCTGCGGCTCGGCAGAACACAATTTCGTAACTTCACGAGCGTGCATTAACGCGGTATTCTGTAACAAATGTATCCATTAACGCAGTTCTTCAAGGTTGGGATTGAGTTGCGCATTACTGCTCTGTGAGTTCGTAACACAGGAATAGTCGTACTTATACAACATCTTATATAAACAGTCAAGTGTCCTCCTCATGAAACGCTTACTTTTAAAGACAAAATATTCTATGATCTCCTCCGTTAAATCACTAGTTATCCTAAGAGCCCACCAAAGCCACTTTAAATCAAGCTCTCCAAGCAATTTATCATCAATTGAGGATCTCCCAATCTCCTCAAGAGTATTCCTAACGAGTGAGTACACATAATTCTCCATGAACTCCCTCGAAAGCTTCCCCTTCTTTCTCAAGTGGTTAAAATAGTCAATTGTCCACTTATCATACTTACCCACTGCATCACCCATAAGCCACCATCCCCTATCCAAGTGGCTAATAATATATTTTATAAGGCCCTCATTAATACTACTCGTGAGGAAGTAAGTACGAACAATCCCTAGGATCATCCTCATTATGTCGATAGTTATGCCAGACTCAATAATGCTAATAATATCCTCTAAATAAGCAAGGGTACCAAACAAATCAGGGGGTAATTCTCCCCTAATTTTTAACTCATCAATTAAGTCCTTAAGCTTAGCCCTATATTCCCTATTCTCTAGGAGAGCCAGCAGGCCCGCAATGGTTGGCTCGCACTTTACCCTGTTCCTACCCTGCGAGCCCCTGCGGCACCTAATCCACTTTAAATCCTCACACAATTCCATCCTATCTAAGACCTTATCATACCTCGAAGTATTCACGCCGAGCTCCCTCCTAATGTCATCCAGCCTAATCGTTTCCCCCACGAGCCATGCCTTGAATATCCTATAAAGGACTTCGTAATGAAGTCTCCTTGTTTCTTCACTTAACTCATTGATGTTGCAATTAACCATGCAAAAACCCCAACTGTAGCAAATAAAGCAGAGTTTTATATATTTTTCTGCAACTATCTCTTTCATGAGATATTACATTTACAGAAATCTTTTGTAGAGATAAACAAACAAGAATATATATACCTCTGAGAAAACAGCGTTAATGTGAAGCTGAATGTGGGGTCAAAATGAAATTAAGGCCTTAGGCAAAGGAAGAGTTGGGAAGCGAGGAGCGCAGTATGTCCTGTATTTTGATAAGTATACAACTGAGCTTCTAAGGCCGTTTATTGGTAAGAAGGTTATCGTGTACATAATGATGAATAACAACGTGCCATATAGCGAGGGGATAAGCGTTGAGGGTAGACTCTCGTACGAAAGATCGTTTAGGCCACCGCGTGTCGCGGTTTTCTTGCCGAAGGCTTTGAACCCAACATTGATGACGCTGTACGATAGGGAATTGATCGTTATGATCACTGTACGGGGTGAAGATTATGGCAAAGAAAAAGCGTGGTGAGGGACGAACGAAACTTACCATTGAGGAATTATTGGAGTACGAAAAAAGGAGGGTCACGTGTGTTGCTACGGGTCATTGTGTCCACCCAATGCTTGACGTTGTACACATCATTCCGGGTGATCCCTGATGGAAACTAGAGTTTGTGAATTTAAGGTTAGTATTAAGGATATCGTGTTCATTATTAAGCGTAAAAAGTATGGTTGGTTCCTGACTGTTGATGGTGACAATGAATTTGCGTTAACGTTTAGGCGGGCTCGTGACGTCATAAGTAATAAACTACTTCAAAGGATACAGACCTACCTGAGGGATAGGGGTGTCGAGGCTTCAACTGAGGAGATCCTCGACAGTTTCGAGAGTCAGTTTGTGGATAAGGTGCTGTTGAGGAGAAGGCCAGTGCTTGTGCAGGCCGATGTTGACTTCGTGAAATTGCCACTATTTTACTCAACGAAGTCTGGTCTGGCCTTTGCATTGACGTACACTGCTTACAATGAGGATGACGAGATAACGTATAGGGGAAAGGTGCTGGTTAGTGATGGTGGTAACGTAACTGATTATGACCTAGCAGAGCTCGTTAAGGGCACGGTGATTAATGGCTACTTCGTCAAGGTTATTAGCCCGTACTTCGAGCCTGGTGATGAGTCGATAGACACTATTGAGTATGACGAGAAGACGTCCCAGAAGATACTCGAGTTGTTATCACTTTCGTCGGAGTCGATTGTTAGGTACGAGGATGTGATGAGGTGGTTAAACGAGATAAGCCTGAGTGGGGTTGATGCGTTGGAGTGGCTTAGGGCTGTGATCAATGCCATTGCAGAGACTGTAAGGAAATACGTGTGGAGTAACATTAAGTATAGGGACATTATAGCACTACTCCCTGTCCTGGGCATTATCGCACCTGTTGTGGATTACATCATCAGGGTTATCTTCTCCTCAAACCTACCTGGCTCGGGGAAGTCATATCACATATCGCTGATTTCGGCATTTATCCCATACACGTTTTTCCTTGAGGAAGCAACCCCAGCATCGGTCTCGAGGCTCCTCAGTGTTGCCCTGAACATCGCGATTGATGAGCCCAAGATAAATGAGGATTTGGTCAGGACGTTGATTGCATCGTTTAGGAAGGACGCTGTGAGGGTGATTGTCGATACGTCGAAGTCATCGATAATGAGCATACCACTCTCGGGCATCATCCAAATACCCGAGTTGGGCAATGCACTTGATGAGTACTCAATATCGAGCGCATTGAGGACCAGGTCACTTGTGATTTACGTCACGAGGGACAGGAGAATCGTCTATGTCAAGGACCCATACAAGGACATTAAGGAACGCGAGGTTGTTAAGTTCACAATCAATAATAAGGAATACTCACTCAGGGTTAGGGAGTTGTACCCACTCCTCGTGGCATTGTTCCTACTCACAGCGAGGAGACTTAGGGAGTTGTATGACGAGATTAATAATGAGTTATCGGCACTGGCCAGGGAAGGTAAGTTAACATTCGACGGCAGGACTGCCCAGGCTTATTCTCCGTTACTCGTCATTGCCAGGGTACTCAGTGAGCCATACTTCTCAAGTGTTTGGAAGTTCCTGGAGAACATGGGCAGTGGGTTAACACTGCCTGCCCTGGACCTACTCAAAGAGGTTGGCGAGTACGTACTGACCAAGCCAGGTGATTACGATGATTACGGTTACGTGTTTAGGGATGGTGATTACCCAATTATCCTCATGAGGCCATTAGGCCTGATACGCGCTGCATTAATCATGAAGTATGGCGAGGTGCCTCAGTACGTGATTCGTGAGAGGGTTGAGGAGGGCGAGAATGCTGTGCTGAGGGACATTGAGAGGTGGATCAGGACAAATCTACCAGAGGAGTTCTCGTCACCACGCAAACTAGGCGAGTTCCTGAGGAGGACACCAATACTCAGTGACCTCTTTATTGACGCAAAGGAGAAGGACAGTGCACGTGTGGTTGGTCACCTAATCATAACGAGGGAGTTCAGTAAAATCATTGATTACCTGCAAGTTGGGGAGACAAGCGAGGCCGAGAGGCTCGTGCAGGAAGTAAGGAGTAGGGTGTGTACCGAGTTAAAGGAATTGATTAATGAGGGTAAGGTATTACTGAACTGCAGTGAGTTAGAGAGGGGGTCTTTCTCCGGGGAGAATCGTGAAGTACTAACGAGTAGTACTCACGAAAGTACTGGCGATTCCACGGTTACGAAAGCCACGAGTGAGGGGGAAAGCCCGTCAGTACTTCCAACAGTACTTCTAGTACCCCCAACAGTACTACCGTAGTACAAACTGTCAGTACTTCACGAGACTCCCCAGAGGGAGAGACCCCCCTAGAGTTTAGAGTAGTGCTTACACGTGATGAGCTAATAAGGAGACTTAGGGAGTTGGCTTCACGTTCAGTTTCCCAGGAATTGAACGGTGACGAGAAGAGGGGCGGCCAGTGATGCTGGACTTAGTGACTCAATTTCTTGATTCACTGACCTGGGGATATAGAAGGTACAATTACTGGGCTGGCAATACCTGGCTCACTGGTAAACTCCCAATCAATAGGGATGACGCGATTAAGCTAGTCAGGGGTGGTGAGGTCATTGGTGTTTGGCAGTGCTTTGGTTATGACGTTAGTGAGCCATGCATACTGAGGGACATACTGGTCTTCGAGGCTGACGTGAGTGAGTGCGAGGGTAGGGAGAGCCTGGATTGCGTGCTGAATTGGGCTAGGTCAAACATGGATGTACTAAGGCCCGTGCTTAGTTACGGGCCCGTGCTTTATTGGAATGGTGGTAAGTCCCTGTACATAATCATCTACTTCACTAACCCAGTACCCGCTGATTATGTTCTTAGGGACGAGTGGGTTGAATTCTCGAAGGCAATTGGGTTCGACATGCAGGAAACCCAGGCTAGGCACGCGATTCGTGTCCTGGGCACGAGGCACCACAGGACTAATAAAATAGGTACACTACTCGACACCAACCTAAAACCAATTAATACCTTTAATAATTAATAGAGTAAACCCATTCCTATTCCTGGCGCCGAAGAGGCAGGAGAGGCAGGTTGGCATTGCTAGGGTTCCCAGGGACAGCAATGAGGGTGATAAAGGCAGGCAACTTCCTGCCTGGGTTCAGCAGTTGATTAATTACCTGAGGGAGACTGGTGAGTTGTGTCACTACGGTAGGCTCGCGATTGCCGAGTGGATGCTCTTCAAGGGGTACAGCGAGGACGAGATCCTCGAGGTGTTTAGTCACGCGCACAATTTCAAGCCAGACAGGACTAGGTACCACATTAGGTACGCGTACGAGCACTGGATTGCCCAGGGCAGGAAGCTCATCTCCTGCAAAACCGTGAGGGAGAAATGCAATGGCCACAACATCCCAGAGTTGAGGTGTTGGGGTGACCCACAGTGATGTTTTACGTGACCGAGAACATATTCGTGAGGGATGGTGAAGTCACGAGGTTCTTCCCTTACATGTACGTCATTGGCGAGGAGGCCCAGGGTGTTGGCGATCGACGTCGAGGTCAGGGGTGGCAAACCAATCTATGGCTATACGCTTGGTGATGACGTGAACATAACTAGTGATGTTAGGGATATTGCGGGTGTTGACTTCGACATTGCCGTGACTTACAATGGTTGGTCATTCGACGTTAAGTACCTACCCATGTACAGGAATAGTAGGTACGCACTGTACACGGATGACGGTGTTAAACCGTTGATGGACCTGTACGTGTTTGTTGAGTCAGGGTTCAAGTCGAGCCTGGGCATCCAGGAAGAGGCTAGTAAGTTGTACGACGTAGCGATACAACTAGGCATACACAGGTCACTGGGTATTGGCGAGGCGGAGTTACTGAGGCTTAAGTCCCTGCAGTCGAGGGTTGACCAACTCACCACGAGTGAGTTAACAACGTACCTAGGCCTCGACGTATTAATAACGCATCAACTAGCCATGAGGTGGCTACCAGTGCTCCAGGCATTGGGCGCAATCACTGGCAGTAACCCAATGGTGATTAACCAAGTAGCCGAATCAGCAAGCCCTGGGCACCTGGCTGAGGCTCTCATTCACAAATACTTACAATTCAACGGAATTATACTCCAGGATAGGAGACGCGAAATGGATTACGAGGCTGGCGATAAGACTAGGGCTAGGAGCTACGGATTGTTCAGGAATGTTGGTGAGTACGACTTCAGTGCTATGTACCCGAGCCTCTACACGCAGGATAATGTTGATCCGATCAACATTAGGGAATGCCAGAGTGGATTCCCAGTGAGGACTACGAAGGGTACAAAGAGGGTTTGCTTCGAGCCTGGTGGCCTCGTTCACAAAGTCCTATCCAGCCTGTACAGGGCTAGGAAGGTGACTAAGGCTTTGAAGGCTACCTACGGCGATGCCCCTGACCAGGCTGTTAAGATTTTGGTTAATTCGGCATACGGTGTGTTTGGTAAGAGTGGTATTGGCATGGTCAATGAGTGGGTGGCTGCCTACATAGCCCAGAAGACCCAGGCAATATTTGATGACCTGTGGCAGAGGTACCAGCCGATTTACGGAGACACAGACTCGATGTATATCCAACTCGATGGTAGGGACGCAGACAAACTGCTCATGGAGATCAATGACTACCTGCACAGGGCCTATGGACCACTCATGGAAATGAAGCTCGAGGAGGTCTGGGACGTTGTGTATATACCACGTAGCAAGGCAGGTGGTGCTGCGGAGAAGACCTACATCAAGATGAGAGGCGATGAGTTGGTCATTAAGGGTGGCGCGTTGAAGCCACGTGACCTGCCCAGGGGCTTGAGGTACGGGGCATACAGGGACTGGGTCAGGGCATTACTACTCGGTGACGCAAGGCTCGACGATTTGATTAGCAAGTTCATTAGTGGTGCAAGCCTTGAGGACCTCTTCATTGAGTACAGCATTAGCTTTAGGGACCTGCTCTATACTCACGAGGGCTCGCAAATAAGGACGATCGATAGGAGTAGGTTCCCCGCACTTGCATACTTGGCAGTGGCAAGCGGTAGGGAGGCCCTCATTGACCTGAGGGCTAGGACAATCAACGCAAAACCAATCGACCTGGACGCCTTCGTTGACGTGCTCTACCTACCAATTGAGACGCAGGGCGAGACTAAGGCATTCGCCTTCCTAATCAACAACGAGCCAGTCATCGCAAGGGTGAGCATTCAATTCGACCAGAAGCAGGGCAAGATACTGACTAAGGTCGCGAACCTAGTCAGGGCAAGCAGGGAGGACATTGAGAAGTTGAGCATAAAGGCAATAAGGGAGTCTGGACTATTTAGTCACATTGCTTAACCGTATGATTACCTCCATGGGGTTATCTAGCTAGCTGGCTATTTGGATATCTAGCTGGCTAAATGGTGCCGATGTTTTTGGTGGTGTTGGTTAGGGGTTTGTGCCGACTTGATTAATGTCGTCATTGCTTATCTAGCCTGTCTATGTAGACGTGAACGTTGCCAAACTCATCCCTCGTAACCCTAACCCTAACACCCTCATTAACCATTATGGGCCTCCTCGGCAACTCACTCATCCACTCTATAACGTACCTCATGAACTTGCCCAGCCTCTCCCTAGGTATTGCATGTAGTACCGTGAATCCATGCCATATGAATCCACCGCCAATTACCCTACCATTATCTTGAATGTACCCAAGCTCCTCATCACTCAACTCAACCCAATCATTTGCCTCTGGATCGTAAATGTACACCCTCAGGTCCGGAATACCACTCGTATCCACTATAGTCTTCGTCCTAACAACACCATACCTACCAGCCCCGGCAATGCCGGGGCTTGGTTTGTTGGTTGTTGCGTCACTCTTCATGACTATAATTGTTTTCCTAACTTGTTTTAAGTAATTATTGCCTGTTTGGTTTGCGGTGACTTGCTTCGTCGCTAGCTTAGGCATAGTTATTTGATAACCCTCGTGGCGTCAGGCTTATAAGTAATTGAATTGTATTTAATACAACCCCAATGGGTTGGGAGTCGCCGAGGAGGTGGCTCGCCCTCGCCACCACCCTAACAATACTAACACCACTCTTTGTACCACTGTTATTCTTCGCCATCACCGCATGGATAGCCTACTACAGGACACGAAGGCTGGCTAGGGCATGCAAAGACCCTGAGGAGGCAAGGCGAATGGGCATCCTACGGCTTTGCATGAGGTACTACTACAAGGATCGCGACCCATGAGACTGTGGGTGGTGGCGAGGACCTCAAAACCCAACGTGAAAGCCTAATTAGTCAGTTTATTAAATTGAAAGTGACCAGTATGAGGCTTGAAAGCCTAGGCAGGGTAATGGGAGTAATAACCATGGCACTGGTAATAGCCACGCTACTGATTGCCAACCACGCAATGGCAATGCTCTACTGGCGCTTTGGCGGTGGTGTACCACACGTGGTGACCAGCAGCGGCAGTACGATAGGCACTGGCACCATAGTCTACCAGCAAAACCCAGGAGGCTATGTAGGACACGGCACAGGCTCCTACCAGTCGAGCACCACCACGGTCACGATACCAGTGAATACGCAGGTGGTCACAAAGACCGAGACCACGACGTATGTCGTGTCAACGACAATAACCACCACCTACTACCCAATCATCACATACACAATCCAATACCTCATGACATGGATGACGCCAAAGGGCATGTGCCAGAATGGGCTTTGTGGCTTAAACCCAAGCCTACTAATACCAACAATGCCCTTCATGGGACATGGAAGCAATGGCAATGAATGGGGTCACTACATCTACATCCCAGCGGTCACGGCAGTCTTCAACTACACGGGCTTTGGATTACAAGTGACTATGAAGCTAGTCCCACAAATCACTGGCTGGACAAGCAAGACCAGCACTAGCACTAGCACTAGGACATTCACCACCACAAGCCAGAGTGTACAGCAAATCACGCAGTACATACGACAGACAGTCACGGGCATCCAGCCGACAGTCAACGCCCAATTCATAAGCTACAATGGCGGAGGCAGTGGCACGAATACTCGTCCTAATCCAGGCACTGTGAAGTACCCAGTGTACAACACCGCACTGAGCCTAACCACAAGCGCCACAAAGGCACTACTCTTCACGGGCGCCACAATACTCGACGCTGATGGCGACTTGATGAGCATCGTTGGCAATGCCCTCACCAGCGCCGGTAACTGGCTGAAGGGCACTGGCAACCCAATCGGGCAGGCGATTGGCAGTGCCCTCGCCTGGGCTGGGAGTGGACTCTCATGGCTAGGTAATACACTAGCCACAGACGCGAAGCTCATTGGCAATTACGCCCAGGCATACGGCACGACAGCCAATTGGCAGTCGGTGCAGGTACAGCCTGGGCAGGGCGTGAACATTGGCTCCACGTACAGTATTACCTACAATGGTGCTGGTAACCCACTATTTAGCGGTCCATTCAATGTCTACCCAGCGCCATCGCCAGTGAACCTGGGGTGGTGAGGGTGTAAGCCCCTCAAAACCAAGATTCAAAATTCTTTTTCATTCTTCTTTCTCCCTTCTCCCTCCCCATCTTACTTTTTGATCCTCATAATCCCCAGGCTGTGAATGGGATGTGGTGGACCGGCTGACGCGTGATGATACACCGGCACCGAGGGGGCCAGCCCACCCCGCCAAGCCAATTCACCACACACTGGCTTTTAATCCTTACTCTGGAGAAACACGCCCTCACGGTGTGAAGCCTGGCGCCGGCACTGGTGGTGTTTGGTTAATGGGCTGTGGCCATGAGACCACAGCAATGCCGTTGCTCCAATAGAGCCATGCGTTACTAACGTACTCCGCGGTTCCGCCACCCACCCCAATGCTTGGGGCTGGGAGCCACGTGGTTCCATTCCAGTAATACAGGGCTAGGACCACATTGGCACTGGTGAGGTTTATGGAGTATTGGTTTGCGCCTGGACCGCCAATCACTATGTTGGTCATTGGCACCCCATTATTACCAGTGATTATGGTCACATTACCCACTGGGTAACTGTAGTACCAGTTAACATTGACGCCGTCTAGGCTGTAGCCGAAGTATGCAGTGCCACTCTTGATGGCGATCACGAGCCAGGCGCAGGTGGCTCCGTAGTACGGGATGCCGTAGGCGCTTGCCAGGTTTGTGTTGCAGACAATCCCATTACCCTCTGTGGTGCACGTGCCAGGCACCCAAACATTCACACCGAAGCCTGTGAAGCCCGAGGGTTGCATAGCCCACACGTCCTGTATCCAGTAGCCATTACTCAATTGGGCATTGAGTTGTATTGAGTAGGATTGTGGTTGTATATTGTTTATGCAGTAGTAGCCGGCTAGGGCTGTGGTTGGTGGTCCAGTGTAGCCTAGGCCCACTGGGTTGTTTGTGATTTCCTCTAGGCCACTCGTGGGTTGTTGTGGTGGTTGGGATTGTGGCTGTGGGGTTTGGTTTTGTTGGCCTTGGATTTCGTGGATTAGGTTCACTATCACGGGCCAGTCCGTGACTAGGACTATTACCACTGACCCAATTATGAATATGAGGAATAGGGTGAGGATTGCCAAGCCAATTACCTTGAGCACCCTCATCCACACCACCCAAGCCTCCAGTTAATACCCAGGGCTTTAAATAACTATCAAGCCCCAAGCCCGAAGGCCAGCCAGTCAGCCAGCCTACCAACCACCCAGCCAGCTAACGCAATAAGCACGGGGCATGCCTAAGGTACCACTGCCTAGGCTCCTCATGCCCTGGTATTGATAAAACTTCTTGGGCTTGGTGGGTGGGTTTTAAATCGGCTCATTATGGATTATGGCGATGCCCATTTGGGTTTACCACCTCGATGAGTTTAGGTTGGTCAGTGATTATGACTTCAATTACACGATTAATGAGTTAATAGGCATCGCAGTAAGCAAGGCCGAGGAGCTAGGCATGAAGCCAGTCGCGGTATGCCGCCTAGAGATTGGTGATGACACAGTGATAGAGGTGAGGGGTGAGGACGGGCAAGCAATGAAGTTGATTAAAGCAAAGGACTCAATTGAAGCATTGAGGAGGTTCTACGAGAACGAAAGGGGGTTGACCTGTTTCTCAGTTAGTTAAGTTGCGTAGTGCCTTTTCGTGAGATTCTGTGATAACACCATTTTTTGTTAATGTCCTGCCGGTCTCTTACCAGACCTCAGTATGAATTCTTTGCCCGTGTTTGGGTCTCTGTAGTGGTTGAATGTGCCGCCACAATAACATCAACATCCTTATTAACGCCGTAGTAATCCCTAACGATATCGCTCATGCGCCTAACAAATTCGGAGGCAAGTACCTTAAGGACCCCCTTCCGGCAGCCGCCCCTTCAACCGCGGGGCTTATCCGAAAGTTTCTGCGTGCATTACGTAAACGGGTTAAAAGACCACAAAATCGAGAATGATACAAGCGTAGAATCGAGAATGAGGCCCACGCTCGTGCCATTAAATGGCTGGTTTCCTAATTATGCCTCTACAGTTTCCGATAAACCGTAAAGTTCATATTAAATGCTATTAAGTAAACCCATTGGGCAAACCCTCCTCTAGTAACTCCCTCCTGGACTCCTCAACCCCGTCATCAATAATTACCCTAGCAGCCATAATGCTTAGTTCATGGTCTTAAACGAGACCTTTACTAGATTCGTAATACATTAGTCTAATGTGTGGCTTTTATGTTAATATCCTTAATCGTTAGATATCACGTCAAGCCTAAGAAATGCATATGGATGAATATTCATAAACCGTAAAACTCCGCTCAATTCCGCTCGAATCACTTTCTCCGAACACCCAAAGTAAAAAAATCCCGTGAAATAAAAGATTCTGATGGTTATGGGTCCAAGAATAAAGTGGTTGGTGGTGGCTATGGTGGTTGTTGCTGCAGTTGCCTCCCTGCTCATCAAGGCCTTATTCTTCCCCGCACATCCGAACTTTGTCGCTACCATGCCCACCTATTATGGCCGAGTCGCCTGTAATGATGGTTATGACTTAGTTATTCCAGGCAATACGACAATAGTCCTCATTTACCACGTCCACGGCAACCTAACAATCAACTACGCATCCCTCGAAATCGACTTCCCACTGAGTATCATAAACAAGACACTCTCAGCATTATCCAGCGTCAACCCCGGCAATGCCATGTGGTTTGGAGTTTACCTAAATGGTAGGTTGATTGCCGTTGGTAACTACACAAACCCCGTGGATGCCTTACTCTACGCCGTAAGTCAGCCATACCCATATGTCTACTACAACACGACAGTGAATAGGTACGAGACGATTCCCAATAGGACAATGACCTTCTGGCAATTCATGAAGGCCGAGAACATCTCGGTATTCCACACGGCAATCATTGCCAGATTACCCACGGCGATTAACGTTAGACCTGGCGATACCATAGCCCTCATACTCTACTCCGCAGTCCCTTACGCATTGCCGGTCTGCAGCATTACGAGCGAGGCCGAGGAGGTGCAGTTAATGGCTAGGTATGGCTGGGTTGGTAAGCCTGGCACGCCATTAACGGCCCAACAATTGATTGAGGCTGGTCAGTACATAACCGAGGTACCCACGATATACCTAATGAGCAAGCCACCAACTGCCGGAAGCCAGGAGGCAATAAGCATAAGCGGCGTAAAGCCATACATGAACAACACAGCACCAATATACGCATTAGCATACTGGTGATAAGCATGATGGCGAGAAAATCAAAGATAATCACTATACTCACTCTAACGTTTATAATGATGCTAACGATGGTAGTAACGTCCACTAAAGTAGCCATGGCATGCACATCACCAGTTGGTGGATGTAATTATGAGTTTACGACAAATGGTGTGACGCCAAGCTATGTCGGTGTTCAATCAGAAATAACCAACACAATGACTGTGGAGTCCTACACCTCGTCATCAACGAATTGGCTATCGTTACAGTATAACCCAGACGTGAGTCTCGTTCTTCAGAGCAATCCATTTGGAGGAAATTGGATCCAAGCAGTAATTGCGTACTATGTGGTAACGAATCCGCCAGGTGGGCCGCTTAGTACTGTATATGCATATTTTGTATTACAAGTGTGGAATTTATGGCTTGGATTAGATGCAACCCTTAATTCAGCATGCAGTGTTAATTATGTTATTAACAACGGTAATCCCATACCGTGGCCCCTTATCCCCGGAGGCTGGCAAGCCATTACGTACTACGTTGGTAGTAATGGTGAAGTATCTTCGGTTTATGAAGGATTATACGTACCTGGTTATGGATCATGGGGCATTTCTATTTCTATCTCATCATCTTGTACAAATCATTGGTTTAGGTCTAATGTTGTTTGGGCTGGCGCTAATGGTGGTTCTGTGACTTTTTACTCTGGTGGTTCTGGCGTGTTTTATTACTGCTCTAATGTGGATCTATACCAAGGACCGTTGGCTGATAACACGGCTGAGAGCTCAAACGTGATCTACACCCAAATGTACAACCAAGGAACAACATGCAGCATGTACCAGGACTTCCAAACATAGTCTGATTATATGATTAAAGCCTAATTTCAAAACCGCCCCATTTCTTCCCTTCTAACTCCTTTTGCATTAGTTTGTTTGTGTTTTCCGTGTCTCTCTGTCTGTGTTATGTCTTGGATTGAGCATGGATTGTGTACGGGTCTTTGGTCTCCTAATGCACTTATTAATCACGATCCTCCACGCACCATGCTAATATGCCATGCCCTTTAAGACCTCACCATCAACAATACAATTAAATACCGAGCCCGAACCTAGCATGAGAGAATAACCCAAGTAAAACCCACGAAGAGTAAGGTGCAGGGCAGGATAAGGGAGTTACAATACTTCTTAGCAGTCTAGGATCCTTACGTATATTGGCTTTATCCTCATTCTAAGTTCGCGGGCCTTCTCCGTGATTGCCTTTATTACGAATCGTATTGCGGGCTTTCTGGATCTCCTTCTTCCTATTAGGATCTCGATTATTGGTTTAGCGTCCGTGAACCAAATGACATTAAATGAGGCAAGTCTCGCCTTTCGGGGTTATGTTTTTAGGTTACTTCTTGCTACTTCTGTAGTATGCCTGTTACTGAGCCGATTAGGGTTAGTAGGGATACTAAGGAGGAGTTGAGGAAGTTGAAGATACACCCCAGGGAGACTTACGACGACGTGATTAGGAGGTTGATTGAGGTTTACGGAATCCAAACAGGGGCAGGGTACCGGTCGTTAAGACGCTGAGGATGTGGCTAACGCCAGGCGACGGGTATAGGGTTAGGGATGGTTACGTTGAGTTGACTGGTGGTTTTAGGCTCAGGGTAGTTGGCTGGGATAGGAGGTATGACCAATATGAGAGTGGGGAGGCCAGCCTGATTATGCCAAGGATTAAATCACGTAACTTGTCTTGAAACGCCGTCTCACGCACTGACTGCATTAACTAAATTCTGCAAGTTGATGCTTAAATATTAATTAATCATTATCAGTACCATATTATGCCTCAGGGTCTTAGGTTCTGCCCTAGGTGCAGGAGTGTCTTATGCCCTATCGTGGTTATGAGGAGGCTGTTACTGGCTCCACCATGATTAAGTACTCATCAATACAAAACTCCTTAACAGGAAAGCCATTAAGAACAAGACACAGCAAGACCAATAAAACAAATAACCTCACTAACAAAGCATACTAACATAACAAGCACGGTGCGTGCCTTAGGTACCATTGGCGTAGCTCCTCATGCCTTGGGCTCCAGTAATGCTCGATGAGGACTCGGTACTCAGTGGGTGGTGCCCTGCCCTGCAGGGTATTCACAATTGACTCTGGTACGCCTCTTGAAATCATCCAGGTTGCGAAGAACTTCCTAAGCTCATAAAGCTCAAACTCCCTACCCAGGACATGCCTAGCCGAGTCCTTAATCTCACGCCTTAGCCTACCTTGGTCGAAGGGTAGGAATCTCTGTTTTAGGTTGTCCACGTAGTTCCTGGACCACTCTGCCGCTTCCATCCCCTTCACGATCATGCTTAGGAACCTATCCCTGTAGGGCAGGTATTGGTTTTTAATGAAGTCGATGGTTTCGGGTCTCAGGAAGGCTATGAATGACCTCTTGGTCTCCTCAACCTTACCAATCCTGAGCATCCCATGTTCCAAGTCAATATCATCCATACTTACTAAGAAGGGCTCTGAGGGTCTAAGGCCTGTCTCCGCGAGGATCAAGAAGTAGGTTTTTGTCTCGATTGACTCAATCCTTTGTAGTATTTGCTTGAGCTCCTCAATCGTGGGTAATTTAACCTTGCCGTGATTCTTCGGTTTAATAGTTCTAAAGCTGTTGTATAGTATTGCAAACAGCCCTGGGTCCTTGGCTTGCAATGTGTTCTTGATGAATGATTTCAAGCTCACCGTTATGTGCCTAACAACGTGTGGCGACTCCTCCTCAATAATACTTGCCAGGTAATCACGAATGCCTTCAGGGCTGAGCACCCAATTCATTTCTGATAGGGCACGCTGGATGTAGTGGAGTCTGTCACGTAGAGTCTTCTCTTTAATGCCCTTAAGCCTCATTGCCTTGATGTAGGCGTCAATGTCCTCCTTAGTTACGACCCACTGCCTGCCAACGCTCCTAATGTACTCGCCGAGGTACCTATCGAGGTATGAGAGGAGGAGTTCGCGGAAGGCTGGGTCAGCCCTCGCCCTAACAACCACCTTAATAATATCATTGACTGTGGCAGGCTCAAGCTCTGGCAACTCACCAAGCAGTTTAGCAAGCTCATCAGACGATAAGTAAGCCATAGCCCTACAAAGCAAATCCTCAGTAACCCTACGCTTACCACTCCTAATCATGCTGATTAAGTTAAGCGTGACGCCAAGGTCACGAGCCCTAACATTCTTATTCTCCATAATATAGTTAATGATTTTAACCCTAACATCATTCGAAATCCTGCTCAAATCGTAAAGCTCGCAATCAACAATATCTGTAATAGGTGTTACAGAGGATGTATTTAAGGGTTCTGTAACAAGAAGTGCATCGAATTGTAACACGATGACGGAGGAATTGAATGATTTTTGGTGCGGCCGCCGGGATTCGAACCCGGGTTCTGCGGCTCGGAAGGCCGCCATCCTAGACCAGGCTAGACTACGGCCGCGATTTGAGTTACCCTGTTTTAGGTTTTAAGCTTTTCATTATTGTGTTTTAATTCAAGAAATTCATTAATAATAATTATTATATTTCTTAATATAATTTTTATTAAAAGATATATAATTATTTAGTTATTAAATATTAATAATATTATTAATCTCTATTTTGGGAAACTTTATCTTACTATCGTAATGTTTTGTATAACTGTACGGAATAATGAGCTAGGAAGTGTTATGCCATTATACTTCGAAAATGAGAGCAGTCCCTATGGTGTGGGGTAGTTGGTCTTACTCGTCCTTAAGGTGTGGATTTTGCGCTTCAAAGAATTCGCTTATTAATTTGCAGGCATTGTCTTGGTCGTTCTTAGCCACCATTTTTATGAGATCCCATATTTTTCTACTTGCTACTTCGTTATTAATTATTACGTTTACTAAATCTCTAAGTTCGTCACTGCTTAATTTCTTTTCTATCTCCCATAACAGCTCATCCTTACCTATATGTCTTGCAAGCATTTCTAGTGCGTCATATAATAATTCCAAGTCATTGTTCTTCAATGCCTTAATTATTCTTTTATATATTGGGCATAATTCTTCTGGGCATTCGACGTCACCAACCCTTAACCTATACGTCCTAGGTTTGTATTCCTTCATGTACTCAGTATTTGTTTCATCTATGGTAATTATTGCCTTAGAGGCATCATGCTCATTATGCATCCCCTCGATTAACGTCACGGCCTCTTCGACATTATTATCCCTAATGGCCCTAATGACCCTGCTCACTAGGCTTTTGCCGGCTTCAGGGCTTAGTTCTTTGAGTTTTTTGGATAGACTAGCCAGGGTACGTTGCGTTAGCTTGTCTAGATCCCCTAGATCATTCAGCGATGCATTGATGCGCTTGGCTATTTGTATTATGTATATCCTCTTGGAAATATCTAACTGATTCTTTGTTGTTGCTTTCGGTATCGTATTATTGATTGCGCTTGCATCGTTAATTCCATAATTAGTAAAGTCATCCTGTGACACTCCATTCTTAACTATGTTTCTTAGTTCATTTATGAAGTCATCGTTTAGTACAGCTATGATGTATCTATGGGCGTTTCTTTCGCTCATGCCCAGGATATCTGCAAGTTCCTTAACTATTACCATAATTCCCTCATACTTTCTTAGTCCCTCTATTACAGTCTCAGCTTTGTCCCGGTCTTTCTCCGCAACCTTAAGTACATAATTTTTAATCAATTCCTTAGCAAACTGTAGCTTAACATCCTTCAGGACCCTGTTCTTGTAGGCTACGCATATTGTGGCGGCTATAGCCATTGCTACATACCTATCCTCCTTATCAAATTTACCAAGATCCCAAACCTCAGTCCAGACCCTATCAAGTACGTAATTCATATTTCCTGATAATGCTGATAATGCGTTGTATATACACACATCAGCAATCAGATAATTGGCATTATCTAGGTGTAACACGAGCATTGGTTGGAGAAGTTTACCGCCAATCCTAGCCAACTCCTCAATATGGCCCTCAATGATTGCCCTTTCCGTCTCGCCATGTGGACATGCGCATGGATGCCAATTAGGTATGGTAAAATACTTCATTAAATCCCTGAGTCTCATTTCGTATTTCTCCCTTACGATGCCGAGCTTGATGATTAGATCCTTGACTTCCATTAACCTCTTTATTTTGACTATTAATGCTTTTATAAGGCTAGCTTTAGTGATGCTCATGAATTATTTTTAATAACTTGAGAGATTAATTATATAGTTATTGACAAATCTTCTAAATATTACTATGGTGTAGAATCATAGTACATATGCTAATTACGATGACATCCATGCATTAATGTCATCATTAAGTTAGAGGTAATTCATGAATCGCGACTATGGCATCATCAGAGGCCGTATAGTGTATCTATAATTTTAATGAGTTCCTCCTTACCTAATTCCCTGAGTATATCTTCGACAGTATTTCTATCCGAGTTCTCAAGTAGTACTGCAGTTATGGCGAGCTCTATGAGCGTTCTTCTGTAAAGATGCCTTCTCCTGAATCTCGTTACCCTGCTGATGTCAATGTATTTATTAAGAACGTCATTAACGTTAATGACATTCTCTAGATCCCATTCCCTAAGAACCCTGTTTATCTGTACACTAATTAACGAACCAAAGACTTCGTTAAACGTGTTCTCAATAAGTCTCCTGAGGCCAGGATTATACTTAATGCAACCTGGATCCAGAACGCACTCAAGGACTTCATATGGTGTCGGTCTCTTTACAGGCCATTTACCCCTTAGTGACATGGCAAGCGCCACTACTTGTCTCTCATTGTACGGTATGCCAGCCTTATCGAGAATTATCTTGAACTCGGTTACCCAATTCCTGACAATGTCTTCAAGATCCCTAATACCCTCCACGGGCATAAATGCTCTCTTTATTGCCATAATATGCCTAAAAGTTTCACTTGAGTTGTTCCTTATGATGGTATTATTATAGTATTTTGGTAGGGCTGGGTAGTACTCAGTGCCTTCATAAATTATGTCTGTCACCTCGCCGTTCTCAGTAATCACCTCGCCGTTATCATTTACAAACCTCATTATGTATTAAAAGTGTGGCTGTAATTACATAAACTTTTTCACTATATAGCCTATAATTTTTTGTTTCAATTTCACCTAAGAGCCCTTATAAATGCAGCAACAGCAACTAAATAATGGCATCAAGAGGGATATCGGCACTATTAATTGCAATAATAATGGCATTAACAATAATAGCCATAGTGGGGCTAGTTACAATAAGCATGCCGCTTCTAAAATCTAATGCAGACAAGACGCAGTGGGCCGGCTCAATGGGAGCATACAAACCACCGAGTCCAATAAACTCCAGCAATGCTGTTGGGTTTCCCCAGACTGATGGTTACTGTCTATATTACAGCAGCAATGGTATGACGTATGTTTCATGCCCATCAACACCAATTAACCAAACAACTACTCCCTGACACTCTTTTAAATAATGCATTACTAGCTAATGATGGCCTTTGATGAAATACTAACAGGTACCATGGGCTTTGTATTAGCGATGGTAATTGCATCATTGGTGCTCGGCAGTGGGCTCTATGGTTACTACGTCTATGTACATAAACAAGTCCTCGAGAATTACCTATGGCCTGTGGCTGACGTTGTGCCCTATAACAACGGTTATTACATGGGTATTGTGAATACGGGTCATGAGCCCTTCATTATTAAGGAAATATTCTTGGCCAATGGTGAAATTATCAATGTGAGTAGCAGTGCGCTCGATCAGAACCAATGGTGGTTCTACCAAACAAGTCAATTACCAACCGCGGCACTTGTGTGCTCGGCGATAGATCCAAGCGTGTGCACAATAACCAGTGCTAATGGTTGGGTGACTGATGATGCAGGTGCTGGGAGCTCAATTAGGATCGTTGTGAATGATCCATACAATGCCACTTGGGTAATTACATGGAACTACCTGAGTTTTACGAATTTGGGGGGTTGGTACTTGATCACAGGACCCGTGTATCAATACTACATAATAAGCGGGACTGGTTCATCCACGGTTTATCTAAATCCTCCATATACACCAATACAAATAAACATGAGGGCATCGTTAGCCAGTGATCCAGATGGTTATGCATGTCAAGTGCAGCCATACTATATAAGTAATACGTACAGTGCAGGTAGTGCTATAAATATCAATGTTAATTGCACCCAGGTAAACGAGACATGCTTCTCAATACCAGTATTATTTGGTGACTTCCCACCTCCGCCACCAATATGTTTCCCACCCTTACCTCCTTAATCATCAAAATTTACCTAATTAAACAAATACCATGTACTAGTTACCTTATTAGGGTCTTTTCAGGAATACTCTCAATGGGATGGTTGGGCGAGTGGTGGTACTACACAGAGACAGCAACCAAGGTTTTAATCATAATATTAATTGCGTTGCTGGTGATAATAGTGACTAGCCCTCACCTTAGGCCTTTACGGCCTATTGCCAAGGCCCTAGGTCTTATTGAAACTAAGGAGGTTTATAGGATCATGAACAATACTACCTATGTAACCAAGTACATAAACCAAGCGATCCCTATTTACATAAATAGGGCGATCTTCATACCTATGAATAACGTGAGCTCTGGCGATACTTGGTGGAACTACACGGGTTACCTAATGGGAACTGGGTGGTGCTGGGGCAGGTTGCTGGTGCTGCCGAATAACACAGCGTGGTTCATAACCACGTGGATAACACCCGAGTGGTTGCTGCAGGAAATGGGTTTGTCCACCTGTGGTGCTGGGTGCTATAATTTCTCAATGCCATATGGGACAGAACACCTACGTGCGGTTTACTTACCCATATACCTGCCAATAAATGGAACGATAAATCTCCTAGCAATATATGGAATGTCCTATACTGCGGTCAGCAATGTAACGGTTAACTACCCATTTCCTGGATTCACGGTGGTTGTGATAGGAGATGTTACTGGGCAAGGCCCTATCCCGGTGGTCCATGTCGTCAGTATGAGCAATAATGACGTGATAGTTAGTGGACTGGCGTCTAACGTTACGCTTGCATTAAACACCACATACTATGGTTACTTGGTTCCCATTAACTCATTTAATGGTTCTCTCTCGGTATTGTACATAGTGCCCTGCAGGCTTGACACAATTTACATTACTAATCCGCAAGCCTCTCTTAATATTACGGTGCCATTTAGTACATACGTAGCCTCGGTGCATAACTATGTGTATTACGGCAAGTTAAGCCCAGAACCAGCGATCTATAGGGAGACCTTTGGTTGGTGGGTTTGGCGTACAGGAATTAGCAGTGGGTCTTAATACGAAATTGTAATTGGTAAGGGTGTATTTACGTGGATAAAAGCTCAAAGTGGCTTCTGTAATATGAATTTAAAAGTTCATAGGACCCGTACTGGGTAATTACGAAGCAGAGTAACTAGTCTGGGGAAGTTCATGGGACTTTACGTTTAATTTCCCCTTAAAAATAAATTCAATACTAATTTTGACCAATATGGGTAGGTCGACTAGGGGTGAGTTCAATCTGCTATGGATAGTGGTAACCGTGGTAGGTATAACAATGGCAATAGTAATACTATACCTAGTGTATGGCGGCGCAATGAGGTCTTTAGGAATGACTAATTTCCTCAGTGGGCAAGCAACTACCACAGGTGATCAATTAATTATTAACCTGAAAACCACGGGGGTTGGTACAATAACCATAGATAGTGTTACGTTATATGCAGGAAATAGTGCTGTAACGTCAGGATGCTCACTGAGCTCAGTAACACTTAATGGAAACTCGATATCTACTACATTGCCATGGAGTCTCAAGCCTGGCGATACATTATCTCTCATTTACACGGGCTCCAACTGCACAAATGTTACATATGTTGATGTGTCCACAAGCACGGGCTCGCAATCAATACAGGTAACGTAATGATCCACTGCATTAAGAACCAATAAAAATTCATTTATTTTTTGTTTATCATCTCCCTTTTAAAGTAATTACATGCTTACTTCGATGAATCTTAAAGAAAGTGTCTCGGATCTAGTATTCATAATTAGAGTGCCTATTGAGGGAGTTGAATTTGCCGTTAATGAATCAGCCAAGTTAAGCAAGGCATGGGCTAAGATAGCCACTATACTTAATTCCCTTGGTAATCCATGGATGCTTCCCAGGAATTACAGACGCGAATTAGTGGCCTTAGCTAGTACCTACTTCTCAGCAGGTTCTGACCCCGGCATAACCTTCCTAGCCCTAATGAATAAATACACATCCTTACTTAATCAGCAGATTGACTTTCAAACCCAAGCCCTAGTGGCAATAACGGTATTGAGCATTATGATTGGTATCCTATCCTTTCTGATAATACTGGGTGTTCCATCAATTGTGGGTGTTCTCGGGATTGCCCTAGTACCTGTAATACATTATTTTCAGGTTGAGATTACAAAGTATGATTACAAGAAGCCCAGCATTGCTGGGGCGATCACTGGCACGGTTGGTTACGCAATAAGTTATCTGTCGCACTTGGGCATTGAGAGAACGGTTATAGTGACGTTACTCGGGTTTGGAGTTGGCTTTGCCGTGTTCTATGTACCGCAACTTCTTAGGTTTGCCAGGGATTATGCTGGTCTGGGTTCGAGGGTCCTGAGGTCCTTTGGTGAGTTACTTAGTTCACCAAGTCCGGAATCTCCAAGGCCCATAACAATTATTGAGAAGGAGTTAATGCCGCTATGGGATTATGCCTACTCGGTGGGTGTTCGCGATTTCGTTGAGAGAATAGTAATGGTGGTCAGCGCATTCATTGACTATGTTAAGCGATCAATAATGACAGGTTTAATTTACGGTCCATTCATAACAATTGGTTATGCATTTATGCTATTTACGGTATACGTGCTTGCATCACTGAATGCAGGTACAGCCCTCATTAACGTCCCAATGCCCATTACATTCAACATAAGTAACTTATCAACTGCACTAGTGGTGTTGGCAGTATCCACAGCCATACTCACAGGCAAGGCCATGCACTCAGTGGGTCTCGGCATAGTCCTGATGCCAATATTCCTGGCGCCATTAATACCTTTGGTCTGGTGATCAATATGCATGTATCCAGGCCTAAGGTTATTGGTGAGGAGTTGGTTAAGCATTACGTTGTTGAGGTCGATGGTATTAAGACAGATATTGAGGTGTATAGGGTTGTTGATCCTCAATATGGTGTTCACGACTATATAGCCTACGTTATTGACAACGTCCCGGATTGGGCAATCGCATTGCCGATTGAAAGAATGGTTGAGTTAATCGGTTCAGGGATGGAACTTAGGAAGGCAGTGATCAGGGCACTCAGGGAAATCAAGATCAAGGCTGACCAAGATAGTGTTACCCTAGTTGCTAATTTATTTTTACGATGGAATAATCACTACGGCCCACTCACGTCGGTCCTCATGATGGATGATGTGACGGATATTTACATAAATAAGGAGGGAAATAAGTTTGGCTTGGGCGGTATATACTTAGATCACTCAGAACTTGGTCTTGTCAAGGTCCTCATTGGCTGGGAACCATATGAAGTTAAGAGGGGCAGGAAAGTCGTTAGAACCATTAGGTTTGACTTTAACAACTTCGTGAACTACGTAATGAGGAGGGCTAGCCGTAGAGCAGGAACACCAATCACTGCCTACAACCCGGTGGCGTCTGTGGTTGATTCCGAGTTCGGCGTGAGGATTAGTGTTGAGTCTGAGCCTGTGAGTATGGGCTCCATAAGCATTAGGGTACTACCCAGGAGACCATGGACACTCCCTGAAATGGTAAACAGGGGCATGGTTAACATTGAGGATGCAACAAAACTTTGGCTCCTTGCTGAGCATAAGGTCCCAGTACTCATCATTGGCCCCATGGGCGCCGGTAAGACCAGTCTGCAGAATGCGATTGTTTATATGCTTGTGAATAGACCCATGGCCATAATAATGGATGTGGCCGAGCTCTTCCTACCATACCATAAGGTTGTTAAGCCCATGTTCGAGAGAGTTTCCTATGCCCATGGTATAAGGAGTATTGATAAGGCCGAACTAATTAAGCAAGCCCTTAGAAGTGGTGTGGACATAATAGTCCTCAATGAGGCAAGGTCTAGGGATGAATTTAGAGCCCTTGCAGAGGCAATAACACTTGGACACGGGGCCCTAACAACATTCCATGCAGATAATATTAAGGCAGCTGAGGTTAGGCTCGAAAATCTTGGTTTAGAGGCCAGGGATCTCCTGAATATTGCAGTCGTTGTTGAGGTGGGTCTGTCTAAGCAATCTAGGTATAACCAAACAACCAATGTGTATGAGCTAATTACGCATAGGTCCGTGAAGGCGATCTACAACTTCAATGAGTATCTGCAAATCCTGAGTAAGACATATGGTGAGGAGTACGTGACTAAGCAATTGCAATACAGGAGATCCTTCTTAGCAAAGGCAGTGAGCTCGGGGCTGAATTACGAGCAATTAGCCAGTTTGTTATATGCCTTCTATAAGGACCCGGAGAAGTTCATTAAGGATGTCGAGGGCAATTCCACTGCTGCAAATGAAACGGAGCCAGCTGCATCGAATAATCAGGAAATTCCGGAGGACGTGCTTAAGCTGGATGAGGAATTCACAAATCCTTTTAAGCATGAAATACAATAATTAACAATGCTTAAACCCAGGTTTGTCGTAATTTCATTCTTTAGTGGACTAAAGGGTGGAACAGGAAAGAGCACTCTAGCGAGTAATACTGCCATAGCTCTATCGCAGACTCTGAGGAGTAATGTATTGCTTATAGACCTCGGGCTAGACTCCACGGCAACATCCAGTAGAATTCTAGGTATAAACCCTGATAAGCAGGGCGTGGTGGATTACATAAATGGCGCCGTGGATAACGTAGACCAGTTAATCTCGAGATCACAAGTAATCCCAAGCATTTATGTAATACCACCCGGTACACTTAGAACATGGCAGCTCAACATGGACCCAGAGACTACACAGGCTAGGTTTAATAATCTTATAAGCTCCTCTGTGGTGAAGACAATATCTCAGGTCGTTATTATTGACCTACCGGCGCACATGGACCAGGTAATAACCGTAAATTCTCTCCTTCTCTCGTCAATAATCAATGTGGTCTTGGACTACGCCACGTACAGCGACTCGGTGGCCGAGGAGATCGACAATTACTACATACAGCCTATGATTGGGAAGGGCTTTAGAAAGATCATCAATGTCATCCTAAACAAGGCAATACCTGGTTTAGACGTTATGGATCAAAAAATTAGGGGTTTCATTCATAACGGTGAGTTTTTCGTGTTGCCGATGAGTCCCATAGTTCATTATTTAACGTCAACAATGAAACCACTGGTGATTTACGTTCCTAAGGGTTCCCTTGCAGATTTCAGGATACCCTTCGATAAATATGTAGATACCTTAACCAAGCAGATAAAGACGATGCTTACGGGAACTTATTAATAACCCTTTTAAGCAATTATTCACTTGTGAATTAATGAGTAATCCTGTGGATCTCTTCTTAAGTACGGCTAAGAAGGATAGGACCGAGGGGCAGGGAGGTGCTCGTGAACAGGTCATGGCACAACCACAGCAAGCATCCGCATCTATAACTGGGCATAATGTACTAAGGACTTTACTTGATGAGGTTAAGAAGTTAACGAAGATAGAAAAGGCAATATTGGCGCAGGAAATGTTTGGGACTGATGATGTTTTTAGGCAGGTTACAGTTGATGATTGGGTGAAGCTACTTGAGGAGCGCGTGGGTAGTGAGTATGCAACGGCGTTTAAGACGTGGGTAACAATCATAAGTTGTGGTGGATCGAATGAACATAGATAGACAGGAATTGAAGGATCTAAAAAAGATAGACAGGAAAGTGAAGGCTGATGAGGTAAGGAAGGTAAAACTCAAGGCAAGACCCATTAATGTGAAGATCGTTACGCTGGGTAAGGAGGAGCAGAAACTAATAAGGAAATGGAGTTCCTGGTGTGCAGCCCCATTCAGGGAATTCTGTACCTCGGTCCTTACCAGACTCCTTACCTACTTTACATCAAAATCGGTTGATGACCTACTAAACGAAATAGTAAGGAAAGGTCTCAGTATTGAGGTATCCCTGATCCTGCTTAGCCAATATGACTTAATGAACAATAACGATACTTCAATTAAGGATTACTTAAACACTGGAAAGACAGACATCAATCTTCTCATAAGCATTCTATCAAAAAATGGTGTAAATATCAATCCAGAGGAGCTTAAGCGGATCAT
Organism: Vulcanisaeta souniana JCM 11219; assembly: GCF_026000775.1. Classification (GTDB taxonomy): domain Archaea; phylum Thermoproteota; class Thermoprotei; order Thermoproteales; family Thermocladiaceae; genus Vulcanisaeta; species Vulcanisaeta souniana. Next base: position 2,111,027 of record NZ_AP026830.1, read on the forward strand.
TGAATTAAATAAGGGCAAGGCGAAGAAGAGCATGTTCAGTCTAATTCCCGGTTTCCTTAAACGCTAATTCCCTTATCCTTGTTAGTAAAGGGTATCGTACTAAGCTCCAGCGCAAGGTACTGACTTATTTAATGGTAAATAAGAACTGTTTTGCGGGGCATGAGGAATAAACTGACGGCTCCCCGCCCTAAAGGGCGAGGCTTCCTAACCCTTTGTGATCCTAGTCCTATGAATTATCCTGACTAAATTATGCAATAATTTGATTGTGTATAATAAGTTTATGTGGTAAAATTTTAATTTAATATAATTAAAATAACATATATAGATAATTTATTGATTAGATATCTTTAACCAGGTAGTATTTAAAGAAAACCTTTAATTAAGTGAAACTAACTTAGATAAATACCATGCTTATCCCTAGGGTTAGGACCTACGTACCTGGTTTAGATGAGGTGCTTTATGGTGGTATTCCAGACAGGAGCGTAATCCTTATCTCTGGCGGGCCAGGCACTGGAAAATCAATATTTGGTAAGCAATTCCTCTACAATGGACTTGCTAGGGGTGAGGGTGGTGTTTTTGTGACCCTTGAGGAACATCCCGTTACTGTTAGGAGAAGTTTTAGACACTTTAATTGGGACATAGCAAAGTTTGAGAAGGAGGGTAGGTTCTTAATTGTGGATGCATTCACGGCAGGTATTGGTTCGACTTCACAGAGAGAGAAGTACGTGGTTAAGGATGTGGATAATGTCCATGAACTCGTTGATGTGCTCAGGCAAGCAATTAAGGATGTCAACGCCAAGAGGGTAACAATAGACTCAGTTAGTACGTTATATTTAACAAAGCCGTCCATTGCTAGATCAACGATTATGCTCCTCAAAAGAGTTATTGCGGGTCTAGGTACAACCGCTCTATTCATAAGCCAGGTGCCAGTTGGTGAGCGTAGTTTTGGCGGGCCAGGTGTTGAACATGCGGTTGATGGCATTATCAGAATGGATCTCGATGAAGTGGATGGTAAGCTGTACAGGTCAATAATTGTTTGGAAGATGAGGGATACTAAGATATCCATGGTTAGGCACCCAATGGATATCACGGACAATGGAGTAATCGTTTACTGGGATAGGTATCTCAAGCTAACTGCCGCATCAGTATCAATACAGCCGTTACCCAAGGAGATGGTTGATGAAATGAGGAGGGCAGTCGAGGAAACTGAGAATGCAACCAGGGAGACTAAAGCAACGGCTCAAGAGGCTGAGGAGGAATGATGTTGCTAACAAATTAATATTTTTAAATATATAATATGAGTCATCATGAGTCTAGTTCATTCAAGGCTTCATTAAACAAGGATCATTTTAAGGTTAATCTTCATTTTTGTATTTTTATTCATGCCCTCTGAAGAATTATTGCATAGCCCTGTCCACCGCCAACACATGCAGTTGCAAGTCCATACTCCTTACCAGTTAATTGTAATTGCCTTGCCACTGTGCCAGTAAGCCTTGCACCTGTTGCACCCAGTGGGTGTCCAATGGCTATTGCGCCTCCCCTTGGATTAACCCTATTTTTCTCTATACCCAACTCCTTAATTGCGTTTAATGTAACTACGGCAAATGCCTCGTTTATTTCCCAAATATCTATATCCTCGACCTTAAGTCCTGCCTTGGCTAATGCCTTCTTTGATGCTGGTACTGGGCCTTCGCCCATTATTGATGGATCAACAGCGGCCCAACCAAGGGATACAACCTTTGCCAGTGGTTTTAGACCAAGTTCCTTAACCGTTCTGCCGGACATTAGGACGACTAACGATGCGCCTGAGTTTAGGGGGGCTGAGTTACCAGCCGTTATTACGCCACCGGGTTTAAAGGCAGGTGGTAACTTAGCCAGTGCATCCATTGATGTATTGGGCCTAACGCTTAGGTCTTTGTCGACTACGGTCTTCTGCCCATCCTTAACAACCTCTATCGGAAGTATCTCGTCCTTGAAGTAACCCTCCTCGTATGCCTTACTGGCCAATATGTGGCTCCTGTAGGACCACTCATCCATTTCCTCCCTGCTTATCTTCTTGAGAGCTGCCAACTTCTCTGCTGTTAATCCCATTACGTATCCAGTGGCCATATCGTACATAGCATACTCGGGATTCGTGGCTAGATCAAGGTGTGGAACTACGTAAGGATTATTATACATTGGTACTCTAGACATGTGCTCGTAACCGCCGGCAAACACTATGTCTGATTGACCTGTCCATATTTCCATTGTTCCAATACCTATTGCATCAAAGGATGAGGCGCATTGCATGTCCACGGCCATTGCAGGTATAGTAACTGGGAACTTCGCCAGGAACACGGGTATTCTACCGCCCATGCTCCAGTTATCACCGCCCTGAAGTGCATTACCAACTATTACATGGTCTATTTGTTCGGGTTTTATGCCAATGTCCTGGACTGCCTTTACGAGTAATTTAGATATCAATGTTGGACCACTTATTTCATAGAAGACATCGAATTTCGGATCTTCCCTCTTAACTCTGGAGAATGCTGTCCTCTTGAAGTAAACTATGTATGCTTCCCTATCCTCATTCATTCCAATCGAGCCTAGGTATTCTAGGCGTAATTAATATTGCTTATTCACATATAAACTATATAGTATTCAGTTGAGGTATGGTTCTAGAAAGATTTTATTATCCAGAAGTAATTATTATCTCGAAATGAATGGAGCAGACGAAATAGTAAGCCTTCTAAGGAGTAAGGGGCTTAAGGTAACGCCGCAGAGAATTGCCATACTTAGACTATTAAGGGGTGGTGGGCACTTTAATATTGACCAAGTGCTTAATGAATTAAGAAAGACGGAGCCGAACATTAGTATATCTACTGTGTACAATGCATTAAACACCTTCGTGAAGTTGGGTATACTAAGATCCTTTGAGGCTGATGGAAAGACTTGGTATGAAATGCGTAAGGAGCCGCACATCAATGTTATCTGTGAGAACACGGGGCAAATAATTGATGTTAATGTCGATATATCCACAATAGAGAAGAGGTTAAGTAGTATGGGTATAATTATTGAGGATCTCATAATTGTTGTTCACGGTAATTGCGTAAACCGCCCTTCTTTGGGTGGTGATCTTCCGAAGTAAGTTCTAACCCGAAATATTTATAAATTAGAGCATAAAAACATTACTCAGACCAGGCATGGATTCAAAAAAGATTCCAAAGGGTACGAAAACCTATGAAAACTTGAAGATCGCCTTTCAGGGTGAATCAATGGCAAATAGGAGGTACCTATATTATGCGAGGATGGCTAAGCAGTTAGGGCTTAATGACATAGCTGAGGTCTTTGAAAAGACTGCAAACGCGGAGACTGGGCATGCCTTTGGGCATCTAATGTTCCTTGGTGTTGATCCTGTTGCCGAGATTGAAATAAATACGATGGAGGACGCACTGAGGGCTTCAATATATGGGGAGACCTACGAGTGGACACAGATGTACCCAGGCTTTGCCAAGGTGGCTAGGGAGGAGGGCTTCCTGGAGGTTGCCGAGTGGCTTGAGGCGGTGGCTAAGGTAGAGAGACTCCATGCAAATAGATTCAACGAGGCACTTGAGAAGTACTATAAGAGTAAGGGGGTTAAAACGGAGGTCGAGGACGAAACACTGGGTAGGTTATAAGGCGTTAACCATGGAAAGTGACCTGCTTAAAATCATAAACCGTGTATACCCACCGTCACAGTACTCAGGTATTAGGGAGAGGGTTTACGAATTAATAAGTAATTACAAGGCTAATAGGTATGTTAAAGTGGATGACAGAGTAACTGTATTATTTGAGGATGCAGCGACGGTATGGTTCCAAATAGAGGAAGCTGTGTATCTAGAGGGAGTTGACGATGATGCCGTGCTTAAGGAAGCAATAAGGACCTATAGCCCTATGGTACCGAGGAAGGACGAGGTATCATTAACGGTATTTGTTCATGTATTTAATTACGATGAGATGAGGAACCTATTGCCTAAATACAATGGTATTGAGAACAGCGTGAACCTAGTAATTAATGATCATGCAATACCCGCCAAACCAATATACCCAGAGGATTACGGTCCAGACGCATTGCCCAGGAGTATTCACTACCTAAAGATCAGTGAACCTGGCCTTGATTTGGCACTAAAACAGGCAACTGCAGTGGCAATCTCGGTGATGCATCCAATGGTAAATAAGACAGTAAAATTAACCGACAGGGCATTGGAATCGCTTAAATATTTAATCAAGGATATACAATGGTAATTAATTAAAATATTTACAAATTACTTTAATTAAATAAAAATAATAATTGGATCACCTTGATAATTTTTCGACCACTATTTGGGATGCCCGGGGGCCCAGTATTGTGACATCGAGAAACGTAATTATGGCAAGTATTAGTACTATGGTGTACATGGCCGTAGCGCCATACGTGGTTAATACTATTGGTAATAATGTCAACCATACGTAATTACCCAACCTACTTAGGCCATATTGAATTCCGTCTGCAAAGGCCCTAATCCTAGTTGGGTATAACTCAGCTGCATACTGATGGAATGCATTCGAGAATATATTAGCCAATAATGCAAATAGGAATCCAGTGCTTACGGCCTCTGCTGGGGTTAATGAAAAACCGAAGGCTAATCCAACAAAACCCATGACCAACATTATGATCGCCGTCTGCCACTTCCTATCGAACTTGACGCTGTCTATTATGAACATGGATATTAATGAAGAAATGAAGTAACCGGTGTATATGAGTAACGAGTATTGAAGCGTCTTCACCAGGGTTATGCCTTTAACAAATAATACTGACGGAGCTAATGACGCAAAGCCATAGTAAACGCCTGTCTGCAGGAACTCAAAAATCCAGAGCATTATTGTTCTTCTCCTATACTCACCCTTGAATAGATCGCCTATCGGTACTCTTTGTACCGTAGTAACCTCAACAGGAATTGGTTGTGGTAACTCACCCTTCTCTCTCCTAGCTACCTCCTCAAATATACTCACTATCCTATCGGCCTCCTCATACTTACCCCTACTCTCTAACCACCTTGGTGACTCAGGTATTAAGAACCTCCATGGGATTATTAAGACAATACCGATACCTGCGATTATGTATAACCACTGCCAACCATAGAGAAGATACCTATGCGGTAATAAGGCATAGGCAAGGGCAGCAACGACTATTGGCGCTACCCAGGCAGCCGTATAAGCCCTAGCCAATGCCCTACCCCTAATTCTGGCTGGGAAGAATTCCGTAGTCAATACGTCAACCACGAGTATTGACTCAGGACCAACGCCAAGACCTGTTATGAACCTTATCAAACCATATAAGTATATGTTTGGCATGAATGGCGTTATTAAGAAACCAATACCCGCTATGACCATGTTAATTATTAAGGCCGTCCTCCTACCCATGGAATCACCAATGTACGTAAACAATATGCACCCAACGAAGGCGCCTAGGTAAAATATGGCCACGGTATAGTACAAGGAGGTGGTGAGGGGTACATGGAAGTACGAAGCCAGGGGAACTGCGACAAAACCACCAACAAACCAATCATAAAGCTCAAAGAACTCACCAAGAGTTAAGAGCGCAAGTAGTTTTGTGTGCATTGAAGTCCAGGGCAACCTCTCTAAACGACTAGCTATTGAAATTCTGGAGTTCATGGTGGAATGAATCTATATAAAATATTTTTATGTTTTATCACTTAGTTCATATAAAGTATATCTCAACGATGAATGCAAATAAAATACCTAGAATGGAAATAGAGAAATAAAGAAAATAAGTATTATAGTCATAGATTTATTAAGTTATTAATTTGTGAAAATGCATAAGGTTATAAATAGTTTATGAATACTTATCAATTATACATGATATATAAATATAAGATTTCATATAATATAGAGAATTTATCTACTATTTCTTAAGTATTCATTAATTGCAGCCATTATGTCATTTGGGTCAGCCCTACCCCTCAGTTCTTTCATTAACGCATTCATGAGCTTATTCCTATCATTTATGCCGAGTTTAGGTGCTTTCTCCATTACGTACCTCCTAACTTCCTCAGGACTCATTCTCCTCAACCCCAGTTTATTGATTATGTCGTTGATGGGTTTGTTGGGTTCCTTACTCCATGCTGCTATTACGTCGGGTATTGCCTCCTTGGTTATTACGCCCTGGGAATACTCATTAAATATTGCCTTAAGGTGGTCCTCAGTTATCACGGATACATCAACGCCATCCCTTTGGAGTGACTTCATGGTGTTCACCACCGTGTTTGCTATTAACGTAGCTGGAACCTTACCCTGTAACTCACCTATTAGGTAATCAATCAAGTCATAGAATGGGGACTTTATAACCTGCATCGCCAGTTCCCTACTCATGCCATAACCCACATACCTACTCACCCTGGACTCAATCGGTTCTGGTATTAGTGCCCTAGCCCTGGCCAGTGCTTCCTTGGTAATCCTTATGGGCCTAAGGTCAGTCTCTGGATACATCCTAGCGGCACCGGGTCTAGGTCTCATGAACCTCGTCGTACCGTCTGGATTAGCCGCCCTAGTCTCCTCAGGAACGCCATGCAGTGTCTCCCTAATCCTGCCAACAATTACATCCACGGCATCCACCAAGTCCCTATTCGACGTACCCGCAAGGAGTATGAATGAGTCAACACCAAGCCTCGAGGATACCTTGGAAACCTCCTCAGCGGTTATTCCATAGCCAGGCAATTCATCACTATGTATTAGACCGGATAGGCTAGTCCAAACCCTAACCCTATCCGCCAACTCCGTGCCAAACCTCCTATTTGGCTGAACCTCCTTACCCAATATGCCCTTTAGGCCTGGCGTCTTTATGGCTATCACCCTACCGCCATTATCGAGGACCTTCCTGATTAGGTTGGATTTAGTGGATGAGAATATGTCAGTGACATCAACGAAATCCTTAACAAGCCAGTCCTCCCTCACGCCTCTCTTGATTAATTCATCACGGATAGCCAATAGATTCAATTGGCGCTGAACCTCGTACTCAATGACCTTGGGTATCAGGCTGAGGTCTGGAACACCCTTAATCTCCGTCTTAGCACCACCCTCAATGGATACATTCACGTCCTGCCTAACCGTGCCAAGACCCCTCTTGGCCTTACCTGTCATCTTAATACTATGCCCAATGTAGTAGGCCACCTCCATAACCTCCTGGGGACTGTACGTGAGTATTCCCGTGGATATCTCGATAAGTGGTATACCGAGCCTATCAAGCCTATAAACAACCGTGTCACCCCTCTCCTCAATCTTCCTAGCCGCATCCTCCTCAAGGGCTATCGTCTGTATGGGCACCTTATAATCAAAGAATTTAGCGAGACCATCATGTGCAATGAGCATGGTCCTCTGGAAGCCCGAGGTGTTTGAGCCATCTATGACCGTCTTCCTCATTACGTAAACCTCATCAAATATCTTGGCATTGAACATCATGGCAACGGCAAGGGCAACCTCAAGCGACTCAGGGTCTGGGTCATGCGGCGGCTCCTCATCAAGCTCCACGAGGCATGTGGTGTCGTAATAACCCTCATAAACGAAGGTCTTACGCTTCCTAAACTCCCAAATAGCTGCCGGATCAACCTCACCAAGCTCACTCATGCTAGGCCTCAACCTCCTAATAACCCTGAAGTGAGGCTCGTCATTCCTAACAATGGGTGGACAATTACAGAATAACTTCCTACCCGTATTCAATTGAACGTGTATCTCCAAGCCGACCTTAAGCCCAACAGCCCTATAATCAATCGGCATAATGCTCATGACTAACCTCCATACCTATTTAATTACTTAACGCTGTTGCAACGCCGTAATTACTTTAAAGTGTTCGTTCTTACCCCTTCTTATCCTTCTCTTCCTCGAGGCTTACCTTGCCGTAAGCCATATTAAATATGAGGGATGTTATCATGCCTGTTGCCATGGCGATTACCATAGCTTTTGGCGCACCAGTGACTGAGCCTATGAAGGCCCAAATAACGGCGCTCGCTATCTGCGATGCTGTGAATAATACCCATGCAGATGAGTAAACGATCCTGAATTCACCACGTGGAACCACGGAAATAAGGGTGCTCCCCACCACCGTGAAGAACGCATTAATGAATATGTTGTAGATGAGGTTTACCATGAATAGCAGTGGTACGGCAATAATCATGCTCCTAATGAGCATGGGTATTATACCAAAGCCTAAACCGACGATTAACGCAGCGGTTAGGATTGTGTAATCAACCCTCAACTTACCGACCCTAAACCTAGGCGTGAGCATGGAGCCAATAATTGCACCGGTATAACCAAATACACTATCAATACCTGCAAGTAGAGCTACATTGTAGTATAGGGATAATATGCTGTAGCTCAGTATGTCAAGAGATATTATCAATAGGTAGATGACTGTTACCGTTAGGATTATAGCCCTGAAACCGGTATTCTCCTTAAACGACTCCCCAAACCTAACAAAGCCCTGCTTAATGACTTGTACGTTGGCTCCAGCAGTGGCTCTACCGTGATACCCCATGAGAGTTAATGGGGCTAGGGCAATTATGGAGAGTAGGGCTGAGGATAGGATCAAGTATTTAGTGATGTGGATGCTTAGGAATAGTAGGTAGCCTGAAACCACTGTTGAAAATACCGAAATTATCGACCTCAATGTGTTGTTTAATGACGTATACAGTGTTATTTTCTCATTATCATTACCTAGTAAATCCTTAATCAGCGCACTCCTTACAGTCCCCATCGTTGTATATAGGCTCATGCCAATGACAATAACTATAAGCACTAACACAAGGCTCAGGGCATTAATCCCCATTACAGTTAATACGAGGAAGGCAATTAGGTAAAGCATGGCTATTAAGGCATTACTAATCACCAACGCCTTCCTCTCACGACCAAATATGTCGATTACCATGCCACTAAATAATCGCGCCATTGACGATAATGCGTAAAGCACGTAGACCAGAGCAACGCCAAAGACACTCATGGTATCAAAACCCAAGATTGTCAACGCAAACTGTGTAACATTATAAACAATGTTATTAATTATGTTGGAGTAAATAAGTAAAGAGACATCCCTGATGTTTAGGATACTTCGGTACCTACTGAATAGGCCGTTTAATGGTTTAGTCATAGCCCTCCTTACTAAATGCTGGGCATGCCGCTATTCTTAAATTATTATTTATGATACCCCTAGCCCACCATAACAGCTTATCCTCATCAATCGTTAGCGTCATATCGCCATTTAACTTGCCGATCCTATTAATGTCCTCGTAGAACCTAACCGTACACTTACTCAGTGTTCCATCGGGCATTATTACGAATGAGTTTAACCACGACACATAGCATATGTACGGTGATGGTAACTCGAAGAACTTCAACCCAAGCGACCTTGCGTACCCCTTAACCTCCTCAACAACACCATCACTGACTGGATAAACCCTATCATCATTTGGACTACCCAACCTTGATATGGACCTTATGTGAAAGGAGAACCTCTCATCACCCCTTAGTGCATCGGCGAATTTCCTAAGTAGGGACTTAACGCTCTACGTTCTTAATATTATCCCTATGAAGATGAACCCTAATGACCATCCTGAAGTCTATGTCTGAGTTATGCGCATTAATTACATTGTTCCATATCGTGTCAAAGGTAGGCAATCCCTTTATCCTAACCCTTACCCTATCGTGGAAGTCCCTATTACCATCAAACGTGACTTGGTAATGCCTAACTCTTAGTATAACCAACTCCCTCAGCTTACCAATTGTTAGTGAGTAACCATTGGTCGCGGCCTCACCGTCAATTACTAAATTTGGAATTAACCTTACCCATCAAGCCAGGTCTAAACCTTTCATAACCATAAACACACCTAAAATTACAAGCCCACTGGATATAGAGTGAAGTTTTATTAACCCATTGATGAATTAATGGCTTAATCATGGTTCCACCGTTAAAGAAAATAAGCGATTATGTATGGGAGATACCGAAGGGGTATAAGCCATGCATGAAGGTACCTGCTAGGATATTTGCTGATGAGACCTTGCTTGAGAAAATGAAGACAGACATGACGTTGGAGCAAGCAGCTAACGTCGCGTGCCTGCCAGGTATTTACAAGTACAGCATTGCACTGCCAGATGCACACCAGGGCTATGGATTCCCAGTGGGTGGCGTGGCGGCTATGGACATGGAACAAGGTGTGGTAAGTCCAGGAGGAATTGGTTATGATATTAACTGTGGCGTAAGACTCCTTAGGACAAATCTAACGGAAAAAGACGTTAGGCCTAAGTTAAGGGAGCTCGTGGACACCATATTCAAGTTAGTCCCCGCTGGTGTCGGTGAGACCGGGTTGCTTAAGCTATCCTTTGGTGACTTGGATAAGGTGCTTGATGAGGGTGTTGATTGGGCGTTGAGTAAGGGTTATGGTTGGGGTGATGATAAGAACTTCATTGAGGAGTTTGGGCATTACGAGGGTGCGGACTCGAGTAAGGTTAGTCAGAGAGCTAAGGAGAGGGGTAAGGATGAGCTTGGTACGACCGGTAGTGGCAACCACTTTATTGAGATCCAGGTCATTAATAAGATATTTGATACGGACCTGGCCAAGAGACTTGGTATTGAGCGGGAGGGTCAGGTGATGGTCCTAATACACACTGGTAGTAGGGGTCTTGGTCACCAGGTCGCCACTGACTACATAAGGGTTGCCGAGAATAAGATGAGGCAGTGGAACCTAATTCTGCCGGATAGGGAGCTAGCGGCAATGCCTCTCACCACTAAGGAGGCCCAGGACTACTTAGCCGCTATGAAGGCCGCAGCCAACTATGCATGGACGAATAGGCAAATAATAACGCATTGGGTTAGGGAAGCCTTCAGGAGGGTCTTTGGTAAGGACCCTGATAAGTTGGGTCTAGAGATAGTCTATGATGTGGCTCACAATATTGCTAAGATTGAGGATCACGTAGTCGATGATGAGGGCCACGTTAGGAAGGTGCTTGTGCATAGGAAGGGAGCCACCAGGTCATTCCCAGCGAGCAGGCCAGAAATACCGCCTAAGTATAGGGACATTGGGCAGCCTGTCTTGATACCCGGTAGCATGGGTACCGCCTCGTATGTATTAATTGGGCTACCTACGTCATTCCAAGTGACCTTTGGCACGGCGCCTCACGGAGCGGGCAGAACACTGAGTAGGTCTGCCGCGGTTAGGATGCTGCCGCCAAATAAGGTCAGGAGTTCTCTAGAAGGTAGGGGAATAATTGTTAGGTCTGCCGAGAGCGAAATAATATCTGAGGAGGCCCCTGAGGCGTACAAGAACGTTGATAAGGTGGCGGAGGTTGCCGAGGCCACGGGCATGGCTAAGAGGGTTTCAAGGCATGTACCAATTGGTGTCGTTAAGGGTTAAAAGTGGTACAGAATGTCATTCTTCGCCTTAATTAAATCTCGCGTTATCGTGATTTCGTGGTAAATAATCATTTTAATTACGGAGATAACCCTCTTATTGCCATGGATTAGTGCTGTGATATTCGCGGATAAGTATTGGATTGGTTGTGGTGGCTGTATTGTAGTGTCGTGTGGCAAATCTTTAAAAAGGTGCTCGTTTCCTTACCGATGTAATGAGCGATCGAGGAATTACACTATCCAAGGAAACAGTTACTTACCAAGTTGGTGGAGTAACGATAATTGAGGAGTGCCCAAGGGACCTGAAGACACTGGATGGCGAGCCCATTAAGTTATTCGGTAAGTGGACCTTCGATAATGTGGTTATTAAGGACCCAGGTCTCAGGAGGTACCTATGCATTAAGCCCACGTACTTACCCCACACAGGCGGTAGGTATCAGAAGAGGAAGTTTGGTAAGGCCAAAATACCGGCCATTGAGAGATTAATAAATCAATTAATGCACCCTGGTAAAAATGCCGGTAAGAAGCACAAGGCCTATAACATAGTCAAGAGGGCCTTTGATATAATACACCTAAAGACAGGGCAAAACCCAGTACAGGTTTATGTGGATGCTTTGGTTAATGCGGCTCCAAGGGAGGAGATCACCAGGGTGGTGTATGGTGGTATAGCCTACCCAGTATCTGTAGATGTTTCACCAACGAGGAGACTTGACATAGCCATAACATGGATCACCGAGGGTGCCAGGCAGTGTTCCTACAATAATCCAAAGCCCATTGAGGAGTGCCTTGCTGAGGAATTAATCGCCGCGGCACAGAATGACCAGAAGTCATTCGCAATTAGAAGGAGGGACGAAACGGAGAGAGTTGCAGCAAGCGCAAGGTGAGGATGAGGCCGTTGGATGAATAATTGGTTGGCGATTTTTCTACATCACTACTTATCACTTATCTTGGCGGTCCTTGTAATTATCCATTCGTTTGTTCCGGTCGCCATAGGAGCGCCATTAGTCATGCACACATTAGATAAATTATCTCAATAAATTGCGTGATCAAGGGCTAACGAAGTCATGAAACTCCTAAACCTTGGAAATGAATAATTATCTTTTAATTCTGATTGGAATGAATACAAATATATTTAATTTTAGCAAATTATTAATTGGCAGATTTTCTTTGGTTCTGCAGCACGAAGGGAAACCCCTTGGCGACCCCCTCTATTTATGGCTAATGCCCTAGATACTCTATTCCGATCCTATAACAATATTTCCTCTAAATTAATCCTAGGAATACTTATTTAGCCGGGACTCAATAATTAATCGCAATGTCAATCGCAGAATTGATATGGGTTGAGAAGTATAGGCCTTCTAGGATTGATGACATTATTGACCAAGAGGAGGTTAAGGATAGAGTAAGGCAATTCCTTAAGGCAGGTAATATGCCTCACATGCTCTTCTACGGTCCTCCTGGTACTGGTAAGACCACCATGGCCCTTGCCATAGCCCATGAGCTTTATGGTGATGCTTGGCGTGAGAACGTCCTGGAGCTGAATGCAAGCGACGAAAGAGGAATAACCACGATTAGGGAGAGGGTTAAGGAGTTCGCAAGGACGGCACCGATGGGTAAGGCACCGTATAAATTGATTATTCTTGATGAGGCTGATAACATGACCTCCGACGCCCAACAAGCCCTTAGGAGGATGATGGAGATGTATGCTAACATTACTAGGTTCATACTAATAGCTAATTACGTATCTAGAATAATTGACCCAATACAGTCTCGTTGTGCTATGTTTAGGTTTTCTCCATTGCCTAGGGATGCGGTGCTTGGTAGGCTTAGGGATATTGCCTCAAGGGAGGGCGTTAAGGTAACCGACGAAGCCCTAGAGGCCATCTGGGACATAAGCCAAGGAGACATGAGAAGAGCAATAAACACACTACAGGCGGCTGCAGCCACGTCTAGGGAAATAACACCTGAGGTCATTTATAAGACGGTGGGTTACATAGAGCCTAAGGACATTGTTGACCTAGTTAATACCGCGTTCAGCGGTGACTTCATTAAGGCGCGTGAGAAGTTAAGGGCGTTGATGTATGAGCACGGTGTATCTGGTACGGAAATACTAAGGGCCATACAGAGGCAAATATTGAGTGGCGCCATTAATGTGCCTGAGGAAGCTAAGGTGGAGGTTGCGGAGATTGCGGCTGACATTGATTATAGGCTTACCGAGGGCTCTGATGAGGAGATTCAACTCTCCGCATTCTTGGCAAGATTAATGCTGGTTGGTAAGAAGTATGGGTTAGGAGCCGGTAAGGAGGCCAGTAAGGAAACCAAGGCACCCAGTAAGAGGAGGTGACCCTGTTGTCAAGGAGGATTACTTGGATTGAAAAGTACCGCCCAAGAAGGCTTTCTGATGTCGTTAACCAGGAGGAAGCCAAGAGGGCATTACTTGACTGGATAAATAGTTGGGAAAAGGGTAAACCAAGTAAGAAGGCCGTGATGCTCGTGGGCCCACCCGGCACCGGTAAGACAACACTGGCCTACGCATTAGCCAATGAAAAAGGTTACGAGGTCCTCGAGCTAAATGCCAGTGACATTAGAACCGGTGATAGAATTAGGCAGGTAATTGGCGGTTCAATGAAGATGGGTTCACTATTTGGCTTTAGGGGTAGGATAATACTGTTTGATGAGGTTGATGGACTTAATGTTAGGGAGGATAGGGGAGGCTTGGCGGCTATTGTGGAGTTGATTAGGGAATCCACGTGGCCCATTATAATGACCGCGAACAATCCATGGGATCCCAAGTTCAGGGAGTTAAGGGATGAGGCTGCAGTCATTCAACTAAAGCCCTTGGGCGAAGACGATATCTTAACGATACTAAGGAGGATTTGCAATAGTGAGGATATTAAGTGCGAGGAAGATGCGTTGAAGTTGATTGCTGTTGCCTCTGGTGGTGATGTGAGGGCGGCAATAAATGATCTACAGGCCGCGGCCGAGGGTAAGAAGGTCTTGACCAGGGATGACGTTACTGTGACTGAGAGGGCTCATCAATTCGACATGTTTAAGGTACTGGATAGGGTTTTCCATGCGAGGAGGTTTGACGAGGCCAGGTCAGTAACATTCCTACCTAGCTTTGACTGGGAAAGCTATTATCCCTGGGCTCTGGATAACATACCGTCAGTATATGCAAAGTCAATGGATGCAATTAGCAGTGCACTCGACAACCTATCCCTATCTGACGTAGTTAAGGGCAGGATAGCTAGGACGCAGGAGTGGGAGTTAATGCCCTATATGCTTGAGTTAATGACGGCGGGAGTGGCGCTGGTTCATAACAAGCCTCCACTGGCTAGGTTCGTTAGGTTGGCATTCCCAGAGAGGATTAGGTTGATGGCGAAGACGAAGGAGATTAGGCAATTAAGGGATACGCTGATAAACAGGCTTAGGATTGAACTTCATGCAAGTAGCTCCGAGGTTACGCTTTACTACGTGCCACTGCTCAGACTAATGGCATCCAGTGACGCCTTTAAAAAGAAATTACTTGAGCGCCTAATGAGGGTGATGGGTTATTCCCTAGAGAGTGTGGAGAAGGCTTTGGGTATTGGGGTGAGCACCGGTGGTGAGGGTGGCGGGGCTGAACGTGAGTCGACGAAAAGAACCAGGAGGTAATTACGTGGCAGTAATGGACAGGGAAACGTATGAAAGATTAAAATCCACCATAAGCAAACTGGGGCTTGATGTGGAGGTTACGGGTAACATTGCTATTGTTAAGGATAAATCATGGAACCACATGAGGAGACTTATGAATACTGCCCGTGAATTGGGAATAAATGTGAATGAGGATTAGCTCGAACCATGGGTCTTTTTTATTGTGTTTGTGACGTTATGCGTATTGATATATAGGTTTTATCGAGACCCCTCATTATTATTACGAACCTAATAACAATGACAATTATTGCAGTTGCCAGTACGGCAGTTTCACTGCCCATTAGTGACCTAAAGACCACGTATATAATACCACCCATCATGGCTACCGTGGCGTAAATATCCCGTTTAAAGATCACGGGTACTTCACCGGCAAGTACGTCCCTAATAACGCCACCACCCGCCGCCGTCACTGCAGCCATTAGAATTACACCGAGTATATTGAGACCATGTTCAACAGCAACCTCAGCGCCCACAGCCGAGAAAGTACCTAATCCAATTGCATCTGCATACATGAGGGCATTCCTAAACCTAGAAATGCATGGGTAAAACACGTATGCAGCCAATGATGCCACTATCGCGATTATTGGATAGGGTAAGTAAACAATGTTGGTTGGTGGGAACACACCAATGAGTACGTCCCTAATTATACCACCAGCAAGGGCAACAGAGGAGCCAAGGACAATGCCACCCAGTATATCCAGTTTTTTCTCATAGGCCTTGAAGGCGCCTGATGCCGCGAACGCCACTATCCCAATATAGTTAAATATATTTATTAATAGGTTTATGAAACCCACGAAAGACAAAGCACGTACTAAGTATTTAATTCTAACTATCTATGTAAAACGCATCCCAACTAGGCACTCTGCTTAAGAATAATCACGCCCCTAGGATCCTTAATCCTAACTGCCAGCGTCTCCCATAGTACGAAGCCGTGAGTCCCATCCTCAGGGCCTAGGTATACCAATGCCGTGTCCGCACCCACGGCTATATCAATGACTGAATGATGGGCAGATAGTAACAGTGCAGTGTCGTCCCTTAACTGGGGAATAATGACTATGTCCTTAACCAGAGACTTAACCCTTGTTAACTCCATGACGCCTGTCCTCTCAACAACCATTAAAAGCTTCGTATATCTGCCAGGACTTACGAATAAGACATGTGGTTCGGGTATGTAATTACCATATAACGTATTAACGGCGTTCGACACCTCAGTAACCGCTGAGCCAGGTGTATCCCATGATGAGATGCCCATGGTTTTAACCTTGGGATTACCCAGAATATCATTAAGTATTGTTGAATCCTCCTCATAACTAAGCCTAATCGTTGCCTGATCAGCAATTACCGAGTAAACTCTCTCGCCCCTAGCCCTAGTATACTCAATCTGTCTCTGTGATATTGAGAACTTCACGCTTAATTCCTTAAGTGGTATCACGGACCTCGTAGCAGTTACTGGAGGACCAGTAACAGCCTCATCGAGCGGTACGGCATCAAGCCCAGGACCAGCCTCGTAAACGGTTAAGTGCTTCCTAAACCTCCTCACTCCATTAGCTGCTTCCTTAACCCTATCCTGTATGTACCTAAGTTCTTCAGGGCTTAAATTCGATGATGAAACCACGTCAAGTGGAGGATCAGTAGCATTATTGGTCGAGCTTAACCCCCTCTGATCATTATTAGGGTCATTTGCTGATACCTTAATGCCAGTCAATTCACTAACCTCTGTTGAACCAGACTTTAACTGCTCGGTTTGCTCTGGATCATAGGACTTAAGTAATGTGAGAAACTCACCGAAGTGTGTCTTCTCCTCTTTTGCGATATCCTCAAAGACTCTCCTAACTTTTTCGTCGTCAATCAACCTAGATAATTGCAGGTATAGGTTTATGGCGTCAAGCTCTGCTATAATTGCAAGCCTAAGTGAGTCGGCAACCTCGCCTTGCGAGAACTTTCTATCTCTAATAACATCCACCGGATTTTTAGAAAGCACCATAGATTTAAAGTTC